>JANMGS010000774.1:0-2159 GCA_031374745.1 Ferruginibacter sp.
ATGGTCGTAACTAAGGGCAACATACATCATAGGACGTATTACAACTTGTCCATTTACAGCCATGGGACGGTCTACAATATTGTGCATACCCAAAATGGCGCTTTGGGGAATATTTATAATGGGCGTACTCATCATCGAACCAAAAATACCGCCATTGGTAATGGTAAAAGTACCACCACTCATTTCTTCAATCGTTAATTTATTGTTCTTTGCTTTCGTAGCCAAGTCTACAACAGCAGCTTCTATACCTGCCATACTAAGACTTTCGGCGTTGCGTATAACGGGCACTACCAACCCTTTTGGCGCACTTACAGCTATAGAAATATCGCAATAATCATGAAAAATTATCTCTTCGCCATTTAAATACGCATTTACTGATGGGAATTTTTGTAATGCATAACAACAAGCCTTTGTAAAGAAACTCATAAAACCAAGGTTTACACCATGCGCTTCTTTAAACTTATCTTTCGATTTTTTTCTTACTTCCATAATGGCCGTCATATCTACTTCATTAAAAGTAGTGAGCATAGCGGTAGAATTTTTGGCTTCTACCAATCTTCTACTGATGGTTTTACGAAGATTACTCATTTTTTCTGGCCTGTCGTTTCTACTAAACATAGCAACTGCAGGGTTTCTACCAGGGTTATTCAAAGCCTCTAGGACATCTTGCTTCACAATTTTTCCATTATCACCGGTGCCGGTTATATTGTTGGTATTTATTTTTTTATCGGCAATGATAGCGGCGGCTACTGGCGTAGCTTTTAAATCGCTCACTACACTTTCTTCTACTTTTGCTGGCACTGCACTCTTTATTGCTGGCTTTTCTTCGTTTATTAAAGCTGAAACGTTAGATACGGGCTTTTCTTCGATTTTTACAGGTGAAGCGGCAGATACAGGCTTTTCTGCATCTGTATCTATACTACACACAATATCTCCAATGGCAAGTGTATCGCCTTCTTTAGCTATATGCTTTACGGTACCTGCTTGCTCAGCATTTAACTCAAAAGTGGCTTTTTCGCTCTCCAATTCGGCTATTACTTCATCTCTATTGGCATATTCACCATCATTTTTCAGCCACTTTACAAGTGTAACTTCATTTATACTTTCCCCTACAGTGGGTACTTTAATTTCTAGCGCCATTAAAAATATTTTAATGCTGCGAATTTCGGATAAAATTTCCAATCCTTTCACATTCAATTTTCGTAAAGTACTTTAATATCGCTTTGTTGCATATTTGATAAAAAACATCTTGTTTAAGAAAATAAATGAATAAAATAATTTTTAGATTCTTTTTTTATCTATAATTGCATTACAAGAAGCAGTTAATCTAAAAATAATGAGTAAAAAAGTTTTATATACACTTGAATATCCAGTTCGCAGTTCACCAGTTATATTGTATGAATTTTTGAGTGGTGCATCCGCATTACAAGAATGGTTTGCAGACAAAGTTGATGACAGAGATGGCATTTATACATTTGCATGGAATGGTTCCGAAGAAAAAGCGGAAGTATTGGAGCGGGAAGACAATAAATTAATTCGATTTAGGTGGTTGGCTGGGCCTAAAGATGAATTTTTTGAATTTAAAATAGATAAATCTGAGATTACTAACCAAACTATTTTAATTATTACCGACTTTGCTGATAAGAAAGACATAAAAGACCAGACCCAATTGTGGGAATATCAAGTAAAAGAGTTGTTTCACAGAATAGGAAGCTAATTAAAAAGTATTCCTTTTATAATTTTATATCCTTCGGGTAAAATCGTCTGCATCATATTCCAATGATGCAGTTCGTATTTTAAAGCTATTTTTAAAAAGTTTCTTTGTCTAATTTTCTCCAGACCATCTGCAGTAATTTTTGAAAATGGTACATAATTATCTTCTTGAAAATGATGCTGCCACTCTGTATCAGCAACAGCAATATAAAAATCTTCCTGTAGTTGATTTTGTTTCAAAATATTTTGTTCAAATGCCAGTTTGAATTTACCTGATAAATGTAGGGTGATGCTTATAAAATTTCCCCACCAAAACATTGTTCGCAAAGCAAAAATATTTTCTTTTTCAAAAGCAGCAGGATAGTCCATGATAACGTAAGGGAAACCATTATAATTTTCGCCTTTAGCTATTTTTGGTATGCAAGAATGTATATCCTGAAAACCAG
>JANMGS010000825.1:0-3754 GCA_031374745.1 Ferruginibacter sp.
CTTACCAATTAAGGTTGGCAACCCTAATTGGTAAGTTTAAATTATCGCAAGGGTTGTCAACCTTGAATGGTAATTTAAACTTACCAATTAAGGTTGGCAACCCTTCCGACAATTTGAAATTACAAATAAAGGTTGACAACCCTTCCAATATTTTTAAAAGCAACATAAATTTTTGTAACAAAAAATTAACCAGCAATGATGTATTTTCGCCGCATGAAATTGAAATCCTATTTAATTATTTTTATTGCGTTTTTTATTTATTCTTCTTCTTTCAGTCAAGCCAACATTACTTTATCTGGCAATATAATTAATGATGCAACCGGCGCACCAATGGCAGCTGCATCCGTTTTTGCGCAAAATACAACATTGGGTACGGTTACCGACAAAGAAGGTAATTTTATCTTACAATTACCCGCAGGAGGTTATGATTTAATTATTACTTATACTGGATTTAAAACAGAAAGTAGGCGTATCACTTCGTCGGAAGCAGGAGAAAAAATTAATATAAGACTCAAAGAAAAAGAAAAAGAGCTAGAAGTGGTTTCTGTTGTTTCATCAAACGAAGTATTAGATGGGCTTACAAAATATGGTCAGTTTTTTAAAGATGAATTTATTGGTAAATCAACCAACAGCAAACAATGCAGCATAGAAAACCCCGAGGTATTGCATTTCTTTTTCTCCAAAAGAAAAAACAGGTTGAAGATAACTGCTACAGAGCCTTTGATAATAAAAAACAACGCACTTGGTTATAATATAAAATATGCGTTGGATTCTTTTACCCATGAATATAAATCAGAAGTAAGCATTTACTCTGGTTATCCGCTTTTTGAAAATATACAAGGAGATAGCATGCAAATGAAGCTTTGGGAGGTTGCTAGACAGAATGCTTACAGAGGATCTATGCTTCATTTTATGAGAAGTGTTTACAACAAAGATTTAAAAGAGCAACAATTCGAAATACAGTTTATTGTAGCCAATAACGGAAAAGAGGAAGCCATAAAATTGAAGGATCAATATGCTGCCATAAATTACAGCAAAGATGATAGTTTGCAAATAGTAGAAATATTGCCCAATCAAAATAATGTGGCTGTTTTATTTTTAGCAGAAAAGCCAAGTGATGCTTATTTATTAGAAAATAATGGCGAGCCAAAAGACTTTAAGCTTTCTGTTTTAAATTTCAAAGCAAAAGAGAGTATCATAATAGAACAAAATGGTTATTTTTATGACCAAAACGATATTGCTATTAGCGGATATTGGGCATGGGATAAAATAGCCGAACAGTTGCCATACGATTTTAAAGTAGAAACAAAATAGTAGTTTATAATAATAGGTGCCGCTTATTTATGCGGGAATTATTCCCCGGATTTAGGAGCCATTTTCATTACTTTGTCCCACAAAGCAGGTATGCGCTTTATCCAAATAAGTTCCCTCTTTATTAAGCCTGCTTCTTGTGCGGGTGCGCCCCAATAGGTTTTACCACCCTCCAGATCTCCCCCTACTCCTGTACGTGCTAGTAACACAGCATTCTCACCAATGGTAAGCGTTTTATTTATTACACAACCCCCCCATACTGTTACACCATCTTTTAGGGTTGTCATTCCAGCAATAGCCGATTGTGCAGCCATTAAACAATTTTTACCAAGTACGGTATCGTGTCCAATATGAATCATATTGTCTAGTTTGCTTCCTGCACCTATGCGTGTATCGTGTGTAATCCCTCTATCAATCATACAGCCTGCTCCAATTTCTACATCATTTTCTATTACAACCCTGCCGCAGCTTGGCATTTTTTTATACCAAACTTCTCTGTCTTTTTTTGTATTGTAATAAAATGCATCACTGCCAATAACCGTGTTGGCTTGTATTACAACATTGTTTCCAATAATTGTATGATCCATTATAGAAACATGAGGATGAATAACACAATTGGACCCTATTGTAACATTATTACCAACGAATGCTGTTGGAAAAATAAAGGTGCCCTCGCCAATAGATTTTGTATTTACTATTTCTGTAGCCTTTTCAAAAGGTTGAAAATGCGCTACAATTTTACAATAGGCATCAAATGGATTATCTGTAAGCAATAACGCTTTACCCTCGGGCACGGCCACTTCTTTATTTATGATTATAAAAGTGGCTTCACTGTTTATGCATTTATCATAATATTTTGGATGGTCTACAAAAACAAGATCGCCAGGCTCTACTTTATGTATTTCATTAATACCTGTTGTGAGTGCATTTGTATTACCTATTACAGTTGCACCTATTAGCGATGCTATTGTTTGTAAACTTACTGGCTTAGAAAATTTCATGACTTAATTGTTTTGATAAAGATACTATCGTTTTGTTATTCTAATATTGCTTTGTATAAATCTTCTGCTGCAACAGTTGCGTTGTATTTTTCTACTATTTTGCTTCCCTCTTTTGTTAGTTGGCTGCTTAAAAAGTCATCCTTATATATTAGTTGCATTTTTTCCGATAAGGCTTTTTCCCCTATGCTTGTAAAAATTGCCCCTGCTCCAAAAAGGCTTTTATTAATACTGCTATCTTCTGCAATTACTGGTACATTTTGTTGGAAAGCTTGAAAAGCAGTGCTATCAGTTTTGTATTCAGAAAAATAAATAAGCGCAAATGCAGATTGCATAAGTGATTGTTTATGCTCATTGGTATCTTTTACAAATATTATATCCTCCCTATACTTATAGTTTTTAAAATCTACCTTCATATGATTTTGAGAAATACCCTCTAACAACAATACCAATTTCATAGAAGTTTTTTGCCATTTTTTTAATTGAGAAAATGCTTTAAGAACTGGCATTAAGTGTATTTCGGTGGCGATGGACACTGGATATAAAAAATAATCAACCCCATTTGTAAAACGCTCTTTAGTCTCTGCTAACATGGCACTGTTTGCTTTGGGTAAAGGGCTTTCATTTAATCCATAGTAAATCGCTTTTATTTTATTGCCATCTACGTTGAACTTACTTACTAGGTTCTCTTTAATAAACGCTTCTGTTGCAAAAATAGCTTTTGCATTTACCAACGCTGCTGCAAATAGCCCTTTATAAAAGCGGTTACTTTTTTCTTTAAAATCTACCTTGCAAAAAAATAAAAATTGAGGTGTCCTGCATTTTGCACATTGCATTCCAGCATCATTAATAAATACATCGCTTTGCTCTTTTTTTAATATGGCTGGGAGTTTGAAAGTGTACCAGAAATAAAGAAGAAATTTGTTTTTGTGCTTAGTCGAAATAACTACTTGTTTACAATTATTTGCAAGGTCATTTATTCGTTTTTCTACAAAAAAAGTAAAGCTATGCTGCGGGTATTTGACAGAAATTAATTTTAAAGATGCCAGCAACAAACTATCGGTATTGTTATCTCCAGAAATATGTGCCGCTATTTTCATAATACATTTTACTCGAGTAATAGAAGTACCCTCACTATGAGCGGCGTAAAACCTTTAATTTAACCGTTTCAATTCTAGTATCACTCATGCTCAAAATATCAAATTCGTAGTTGCCAATAATAATTTGTTGCTTTTCGGATGGTATATCTTCATTGTGCTGTACTATATACCCAGAGAGTGTTTCAGCGGATTCATCTTCTGGAAATTGCAATCCATATTTTTCGGTTATTAAATCAAGTTCCATTCTACCACTAAATAAATATTCGTTTACAGAAAGTTGTTTGTCTACAAATTCTTCTACATCATCGTGCTCGTCTTTTATATCGCCAAAAATTTCTTCTAATA
>JANMGS010000479.1:0-5690 GCA_031374745.1 Ferruginibacter sp.
AGCTCGAAAAACAATTGGAAGACAACAAGAAATTGGTAGATGAAATGAAACGCAAAGCAGAGCAAGGTTCTATGCAATTGCAAGGCGAAGTGCAAGAGCAAGCGCTGGAAGAAATGCTGGCTGCTACTTTTCCTTTTGATATCATAAGCGAAGTGGGAAAAGGCGTAAGAGGTGCAGATTGCATACAAACTGTGCGCAACCATGTGGGGCAAGAGTGTGGTAAAATTATTTATGAGAGCAAACGCACTGAGGCCTTTACAGCCGAGTGGATAGACAAATTAAAAAAAGACATGCTTGCCCAAAAAGCAGATATAGCGGTAATTGTAACCAAAACCATGCCCAAAGATTTGCAACAATTTGGCGAAAAAAATGGTGTGTACATTTGTACTTTTGGCGAAGCAAGAAGTCTCGCACTCGTATTACGCAATGCCATCTTAAAAATAAGCGAAAGCCGCAGCAGCCAAGAAAATAAAGGTGAAAAAATGGTAGCCATGTACAACTACCTTACCAGCCACGAGTTTATTGGCAATATGAATGCCATGCGGGAAGGTTTTAGGGGCCTGCGTAATATGATGCAAAAAGAACGGGAAGACTTTGAAAAAAACTTTAAGAAAAAAGAAAAACAAATTGAACTAATTATACAAAACTCCTTGCATATTTCTGGCTCCGTAGAAGGCATTGCCGGGCAAGATTTAATTAATATGCAATTGGTAGATGGGGAGGAAGAATGATAGCATTGAAGTAACCAAATGTTCGAATAAAAAAGCAACACAAAATCAACGAATGCCTCAAGACAGTATATGGACAGGCAGCAAAGATTCCTATGTCCTAATTTCCCTTCCTCCTTTGGTACCACACCATCGCAAGAGCCCATCGCCGCAACTCTTAAGCCGCCTTGGTGCAGACCGGCCGAACTATATGTAAAAAACCGCCACCTACAGCAACATAACTTTTACAGCAACAGTAACCAGCAAACCAAAAAAGCTAATCACTGAAGCAATGATTTTTACATGAACAAATATTATTTATATCCTATTCCAACTTTCAAAAAGAACATTATTATTTCTACTTACTAATTTTTAGCTCCCTTTTTTCTTGGTATACTAGTGGGAAAAGGTTAATGACAAAAGACGATTTGGGGTATCATTTCTCATCGGCTAAGTTTTATACTCAGGATGCAGTGCAAGAAACTGGAATTGATGAATTTGGATTTTTGAAAATATATTTAGGTTATTTGACGGTGATTAAAGCGAATGGTTTGTGAGACAAAACCAAGGCGAAGAAATCAACTATTATTCAATAAAAAAGATAAGTCAATTCTTTCCGCATTTACAAAATATGAATTATTTTTATATTACAATTTACTTTTATGAGAAAGAAACTACTCCTTGCTATAACCTTGTTCTTAAACAGTTGGATTATAAGCGCTCAAAACGGTGTTGCCATTTCTGGAGCTCCTGCTGTTGCACATCCATCTGCTATGCTAGACATTACTAGTAACAATAAAGGAATACTGGTACCACGCCTTGCTACTGCCCAACGAATAGGCATTGCACCGTTGGCAGATGGGTTGATGCTGTATGATAGCACTTTAAAAAAATACATGTATTACAACCAAGGTGAAGCTTCTTGGAAGTTGATAGGTAGTGATACGCTGCAAATACCTTTCCGCAAAACTTTTAATATAAGTACAGGTGGTGGCAGTGGTTATAACCCTGCGAGCGCACTCTTTAGTCTTGTAAACAATGGGAGCAACGCTGCAGCTTTCTTTAGGCAGAAACAAATTGGCAACACCAGAGGCAATGCGTTATATGCAGAGTATGATGGAAATTTTTTAACGACAGGTTATAATTCCGCCTTTTCCGCTTATGGCATGAATGGAAGATACACTACAGGCGTATCAGCTTATTCAGATAGTACGGCGGCTTTAGATGCTTACAATATTTACAGGGGTACAGCTATTATGGCTCAAAATACAATTGGCTTTGGCGGTGGCCCTTTTGCTGGCATAGCGAGTGGTATTTTTAATTCAAACAAAACATTAGAAGGTTACGCATGTGGTATTTATCAGGATGGAATTGGAACTTCGCCAATTGTATTTACGTTTGCCAATGCAGCTATAGCGGGATACAGCGAATCGGGCGCTGGTGGTAAATTTTTTGGTACCGACACAGCCATACATGCAATGGGTAATACATATTTAATGGGCAATCTGCGCCTGGCCAATGGTACACAGGGACCCGGAAAAATTTTACGCAGCGATGCGGCTGGCAATGCCAACTGGTCACAAAATTTGGTAAGTGGAGTTTTAAACATTCCTGCTGTTGCATTACGCTCTCTTAACGGTAATGGATCTGCCGCAGATTATATTATTGATGCGAGTCCATTAACTCCATATAATGATATCACCATCACCAATACAACAACAAATGCAGCTTTGGTAGCACAGGTTCAATTACCACAAGGTGCTACCATAAACAACATGAACTTTTATGCATACGATAATAATAGCGCAATTGGCCTTAAAGCCGATCTGATAAGTACACCTTCATTTGGCACTGGAAATACTGTTTTGTTTTCAGCTAATTCCGGTGCAGCATTTGCCAGCGGCACTTTTTACAGCGGCTTTGCCAGCCTAGGTACACCCACGGTGGTTGACAATGTAAACAACATTTATATGCTTAAAATTTATCCAGTTGATGGCTCAGGAAATAATATTAATTGGGGCAGCTTGCTGTATATTAAATCTGTAATTATTGGATATACTTACTCGCCTTTAAATTAATTGTATTCGAGATTGGCCATCAAAGCAAAAAAAATATCTCAACCATTGTTAACACAGGTAAATTCATATTTTGGGCCTTGCTACAATTGAGTGGTATATCTATTGCACTTCGCTTTCCATTCTATACCAACGGACCTGAATTTAGCATTAAGTAAAATAATAAGTGAGGAGTTATGACGACTAGCAAGGGCAAAAAAATGAAGGCTATTGCTTATCAAAATTTGCAGCATGCCTTTTTTGTGTATTAGTAATTTTCTTTTGTTCTTAGCCTAGTGTCCACAATTTTTTTAAAGGCTGTACACTATTTGTAAAAAAAGTTTTTATTGCTGTTTATATACTCAAAGCAATTTCTCTTATATTTTAATAATGTACAATTATAATTCCATCTGCCCCTGCACCACCACCAATATTTGTAGCGCCATATATAACACCGCTTGCACCGCCAGCCCCTGGAAAAAGACCGCTAGAGGGATTGCCATTCCTAAATATCAATGCACTTCCCGTAGTATTGTACAAATAGGTCTGCCCTGCACCTCCGCTGTCTGGGTACAATGGTGCATCGCCACCACGGCCCCCCTTGCCGCTTTCGTAAAATGTAGTAGCATTAAACTGGTAATAACTGCGTTCCTGCGACTTTCCAGAACCACCTAACAAACCAATATAATTTGCAAAGCTACCGCTTATACTAAATCCACCACCACTACCTCCCTGACCATTGCTGGCAGTTAAGTATAAAGCTCCTTGGCCACCACTTACAGTTAAAGTAACGGAGCCTATAGTACAAACAGAGTTCGTACCACTGGTTGCAGTTGCTGATACAGCTCCAGAACCCCCATCACCAGTAGTGTAGTTAATTACATCGCCGGGGCTTACCGTAAAATGTGCTTTTACATACCCTCCTGCACCACCGCCTGCTAATACATTTCCACCAGCACCTGCGCCCCAAACTTCCACCATTATTTTAGTTATGCCAGTTGGCACCGTCCAAGTGGCCCCAGTAAGCGACCTTAATGATACAAAACTATTATACTGGCAATTATCGTCCCATACCATGGTTCCGTTACCATTGCTACGCAGTATTTGGCCACCTGTACCCGCAGAACCATTTATCCTTAGCGCTCCAGTGGTATTGATATCACCTGTTACATCCAATGGATAATTGGGTGTTAAGTTATTTATGCCCAAGCGGCCGTTACCCCTAAAAGTTGCAATAATACTACTGTCAGATTTTACATCTAGGTATTGCCCAGTGTTGAAATTATTTGCTGAAAATCCTTGAAAAAGCAGTCTACTGGTATTGTTTACATTTCGGAATTCCATACTACCAGATGATTGCGTAGAAGAATCCAATAACAAAAAACCTGACCCATTAGCGCTACGGTGGTTTACCTGCAAACGTGCTTGTGGAGTTGTAGTGCCTATACCCACATTTTGTGCAAAGTTTGTTTGAGCAAAAAATATAGCTATCATACCTACCAATAAATATTTCATACAATAAGTTTTTACCAAAACTACAAAAAATAACAATCATTAACACTCATATATTCTAATAGTTGTACCCTAGATTACTTGTACGAAGTGAATCAAATCCTCCTTAAAGAAATATAAAATTGATAAGACAAATTCCAATGATTGTACAAAAGTCTATTATTGATTTTAATTGTGAGAAGCAAAAAAGATAATTTGCATTTATACAACCAAAAAGTTTTATGCAAATAAAATTTATGACAAAAAATAGTTAACATAATTCATACATTTTTTTACGACCTTGTTGGCATATATTACTGCTTCCTATTCCATCGTTGCAAAATCGCAGAGCTGCCGTTGTTGGTATGCAGTGCAGATAAGTAACCAAGCGAACCAACAATAATTGTAGCGCTTCCAATTTGGTTGTAATATTTTATTCTTAGCATGTTGCTGGTCATACGCAGCCTGACAAGGGTTTGTCGTTTCTACTATCGCCGAAGATAGAGAGCTACAAATACAGCAGCCTTAAATAAAAAAACAAGCCAGGCCAATACGCAAATCGTAATAGCTTTAGCAATTTTGTCATCTAATAATTAGCAGAAAAATCTCCTTAAAACATGTTGTTTTCAACATTGCATTTATAACAACTCCTAATACATTTGAGTTGTCCCATTTTCGAATGGCTTTATCAAACAATTTTTCTAAATCTAAAAATGTACAGCTATGAACGCATTAAAAAACAAAGTTCAACTAATTGGAAATATCGGCGGACCACCTGAGATAAAAACGCTTGAAAGCGGAAAAAAAATGGCCCGATTTAGTGTTGCCACCAATGAAAACTATCGCAATGCAAAAGGAGAAAAAGTAGTAGAAACACAATGGCACAATTTGGTTGCATGGGGTAAAGTAGCAGAGATTGTCGAAAAATATTTGACAAAGGGTAAAGAGATTGTGGTAGAAGGTAAACTAATAACCAGGAGCTACAATGACAAACAAGGTGCAAAAAAAACGGTTACAGAAATAGAAGTGAATGAGCTTTTAATGATGGGTAGTAAGGATAAAGTATAGTAAACCTACATGGACCAGTGGTTGTAACTATATTACTGGTTCATGTTTTTTTTGTAATTATCCAAAAATAATTGTGGATTATATAAAGTAAATAGAAGTAGATAGAATTAATTTTAAACTATTCAATTAACAAATTCCCTGCTTCCATTGGTGACACCCATTGCAAGTGCTCATCACCGCAATTCTTAAGCCGCCTATGTTCTGACTTGACTAGCAGCTTTATCAATATAAAACCAAAAGCTACAGCAACAAATCTTTTACAGCAACGGTAACCTGTTAGCCAAAAAAGCTAACTACTTAAGCAATGATCTTTTGCACTAACAAATATTATTTATACCCAATTCCATTTTTAGAAGAATATTGTAATTTC
>JANMGS010000829.1:0-2716 GCA_031374745.1 Ferruginibacter sp.
AATATGTATTTCACAATCCCACACAAGGATATGTGCAAGGCGTTTCTATACCAGAGTATTTGGAGTTTAGGAAAAATTTTAAGGGGCCGTTTAAAAACTAGTCGGTTTTTCACAAATAAATATTTCAACCAAAGAAACATAAATTAAAAAAGCGCCCAGGAGTACTTTTTAATTTATGTTTCTTTTTTTGTGTTCTATATCCTAGTTGTGTACCTCAAGCACTTAATTCGCTTAGTCTACTCCATAATTAAAGTTCAATAAAACTACCACCGTTCAGCATAGCAGCAATAGAAGTGAATACCGATCCTGCCCTTTGCCAACTGCTCCCGCAGAATTGCGGGACCATCTGCCCCATGCCCTTTGCCCTTTGCCCCCTGCCAACTGCCCTTTGCCAACTATCAACTGCCCACTCCCCCTACTCCAACCTTTCCAGCATTTTCAAATAATCGTACTGCTCATCTTCGTGCATGGTTGCTACTGCCTTCTTTATCTTTTTCAATTGCGATAAATAAATATTGTGCAAGGCTGTATTTCTCTTGAAATCTAACCCAAGTTCGTTTATCTTTTCGCACACATGTATGAGTACATCGGGCTCAGTGGTTTTGCTGTCGCTGTATTTTATGTAACGATTTGCAATGCGTACAATTTTGCGAATCGTTTTTTTAGCAAAATACAATTGCGATTTATTTACCGTTTCAAAAAGTTCGTCGAGCAAAGCATTTACACCTGCTACATAAGAGCGTTCATCGCTTGCCTCAAACATTAAATAGGTAAGCAATTCCTTGTTTTCTTTCTTAAATTTTGTTAGGCGCAAGCAGAGCTCTAGCAATACCGCAGGTGCTGTATTCTCTAATTCGGCTTTTATTTCTTTTAAAGACGCTGTCTTCATGTATTTGTTTTATTTCTTTTTATTACCTTCCAAAAAATGGGCATACGCTTTAAAATACTCCAAGCTGCTTCCACCATCTTTCAAAATAACGCTCCCAAAAGGAAAAATACGTTCTTATTTCTTTATTTAATATTTTTATTGCATAATATTGAAAGCAAATTTTTATAGCAGGTATGTTTGTTTATAAAAAGCAGATTGAGGGCCTGCTTGCTAGGTTGGTAGCGGGCTGGGTCTGGGCAAAAAATCGTACATGTGCATTCATTTGGCATCTATCTTTTGGCATTTCACTTACCAGTTTAATATTGCTTTTATTTTTACTTGTAAACAATAATATTAAATATACAACACTTACTATAATTATATTGACCATTGTGCGTACAACTAGATTATAAATGGGCGTTTATTTTTTACAATAAGATTTGCTTATAATGTCCTTTCTTTGCATTATATTAAAAACAAATAAAACCCATTCAACATGTCAGCATGTAATTTTAGTGTAAACTTTACAAAACCCGTAGGCGAAATTTTAGAAAAAGCAAAACAAACAGTAGAGTCGCAGCAGGGCACATTTACTGGCGATGATACAGCTGGCCGCTTTGATGTAAGCGTATTTGGAAATACCATTGTAGGCACATATACCGTAGTAGATCAAGTTTTAAATATAGATATCATTGATAAACCTTTTATGGTACCATGTAGTATGATAGAAAGTTTTTTAACGAGTAAGTTGAACTAATTGCTTTTCTTAAATTAAGGAAAGAAACTATCAACCAATAAACAAGCCTACCATTTGATGTAGGTAAGTGCTATAATGTAAGGCTTAATAATGTATTGGAGCAGCAGCAACATTTGTACATTTTTCAGCATTGTTTTCCAGCTTTTCACTACTATCTTTTTGTGTTCCGCTAAGGGGCGGATAACACAAAAAGGATAGCCGCTTCAATCTGGGCTATCCTGATCTTTGGTTCCTTACTCAACATGTAAGAGCGTATTTCTTTTCTAAAACTCCATCTCATGGTAAAGGATATTATTTACGTATTGGCTGTATTCAAAATTGTTGTACTCAAAAGTAAATAATAGCAATAAAAAAATAACCGCAGCGAAAAGGAGAGCAGACAGATTAATCATGGATCCCCTGCGAAGCCTCTTATAACTCATTTCTCTGCGGTGAATAAATAAGCAACAATTTTAAATACACCTTACATATTAATAAAATGAACTTTTCATTATATTTTTTGTAATTTTCTCTTTATAAAATACATGTAAGCTGTATGAATAAATTAAGCCATCATCTTTCCGAATTAGAGAACCTAATAGATTTAAGCCATGAGCAAAATGAGAAAGTATCTTCAAGCCCGGTAGGTTGGCATATAGAACATGTACTATTAGCAACAAATCGTGTGATTGAAAATACGGTAGCCTCAGATCCATCCCAATACAAATGGAATTTCAATAAAACAAGGGCACTCGTATTTCTCATAAATAAAATTCCAAGAGGAAAAGGCAAAGCGCCTAAAGCCTCCTTACCTGCTGGAGAAATAAATATTGAGAGAATAAAAGAAATGCTTGAAATTTCAAAACAAAAAATAAAAGATATAGAAGGCTTGGGGCCAAATAGTTATTTTGAGCATCCTTATTTTGGAAAATTGAATGTAAAACCTACAATAAAGTTTTTAGAGATGCATTTAAAACATCATTTGAAAATTATACAAGATATTTTAAGAAAATAATCTCACCACATTTTACCTATTCCTTAACGAAAGCATGCTTATTTTTATATCATGAAAAAACCATTATTTTTTTTTATTGCCTGTATTTTTTTCAACT
>JANMGS010000831.1:0-8387 GCA_031374745.1 Ferruginibacter sp.
AGCGAGTTGCATTGCTTCCCACATGCTTCCGCCACCATTGTTTCTCAAATCCAGTATCAATCCTTCTATATTATCTTTGCGGAGTTTAATTATTTCTTTGCTAATATCATTGGCGCATCCATCATATTTCAAATCTTCAAAATCATCTTCTCTACTATAAAACCCTGGCAAATTAATATAGCCTATTTTTTTACCCGCATTTAAAACATAACTTTTTACTTTACCATCTTCATCTGTTATTTTTTCACGTAAAAGCTTCGTGGTTTTAATTTCGCCTGCTTCTGTTTTAAAAGTAACTTCTACTTCGCCGCTTGTAGTTCCTTCAAGAATATTTTGCAGTTCATCTATACTTAAATCGGCTACTTCTTTTTCTATACCATTGGTTTTTACTTTTAATATAACATCCCCTTTGTGCAACTTACCACCGAGCCAAGCGCTCCCACCAGGTTGAAGATAATCTACCGTTTTATCTCCTTTTTCATTTTCATCAATACTCAATCCTGCACTAAATTCCATTGCACTTACACGTGCATTAAATTCTTCTTTTTCCTTTACATTCATATAATTTGAATGCGGATCATAACAAGATGCAATGGTATTTAAATATTCATCTTGCATGTTGCTAATAAATAGCAGAGGAGTAGATAATACATTGCTTACATATTCCTTTTCAAATTTGCGGCCTATCTCTCGTTCTTCCACTTCTATTTTAGCAAAATCTTTTGGGATACCTGATGTTAATTTCACCCCATCATCCGTCAAATTATCGGCAATATTGTCCAACAATCGCCATTTCAAATAAGACTGCCATCGTTTTATTAAGTCTGCTTCGTTTAAAGCAAAATTTTTACACGGCCAAATGAAATTATCTGGCTTGGTAAAATCTACCGGTTTTGATAAGTATGCTTGTATTACACTATCCATTTTTTGTACTCTGGCACGAAAAATAGTAGTTGAAGTGTTAAAAAAATCCCATCCTTTTCCAAGAAGCTCATCATCTAATTTGTTTTTATAGATGTCCAAAACAAGTAGGTCTTTTTGCGTAAAAAAAAGTTTTTCCTTGTCCAAAGAACCTATCCATTTATTAAACAAAACGAGCGAAGTGGTATCGTTCCATTGCAGGGGTTGATAATGGTTTTTATCCATAAAACCCTTTAGCAGTATAGCTTTTTGTTGAAACGAATTTGCAGCTTTTATTTGTGCAAATGTAAAAATTGGAATAAACAACAGAAATCCCCAGAATAACATTTTCCTCATACACATTTTATATTTTTTTTTTAAAAGCCCCGAATAAACAAACAATTTTTTATCTATTCTTTGGTAGCGGTAGAAAATACTACAATCCCATTTCTTTAATTATTCCTGCAATTTTTTCATCCAATACTTTTTCTGTTTCATGAAACCTAGCTGCACTTTCTAGCGGCTCATTCACACTAAAATAAAACTTAATTTTAGGTTCCGTACCACTTGGCCTTGCAGATATCTTTGTGCCATCGGCTAGTTCGAATTGTAGTACATTACTTTTTGGCAATTCAATTGTCCACTCCTCGCCTGTTTGCAAGTTCTTTCCCTTTTGTAACTCATAATCCAATACGTTTTGAACAGCTGTACCAGCAATGGTTAAAGGTGGGTTATTTCTATACCCTTCCATCATGGCTGCAATTTCTGCTACGCCATTCATTCCTTTTTTTGTTATGCTTACCAAGTTTTCTTTGTAAAAACCATATTCAAAATATAAGTCAATGAGTTTATCAAACAAAGAACGCCCTTTATTTTTTTCATATGCAGCCATTTCACAAATAAGTGCTACCGCACTCACCGCATCTTTATCCCTTATTTCGTCCCCTATCATCAAGCCAAAACTTTCTTCGCCACCCACAATATATTTTTCCTTTCCTTCTTTCTCTTTTATCAAAGAAGATATCCATTTAAATCCGGTGAGTACGTTGTAACAAGCCACCCCATTGCGTTTGGCTATGGCATCTATCATATCTGTTGTTACAATCGTTTTTACCACCATATCATTAGGCTGTGCAATTCCTTTTGCTTTTCTAGCTTCTATCATATAATTAAAAGCAAGTAAAGCTGTCTGGTTTCCATTCATCAATATCCACTCTCCCCTATCATTTTTTACGCCAATTCCTACCCTATCTGCATCAGGGTCTGTTCCTAATAAAATATCTGCATTCAAAGCTTCTGCTTGGGCAAGTCCCATACTCATGGTTTCCTTTTCCTCAGGGTTAGGGTAGTTTACTGTTGGAAAATTACCATCTGGCGTTGCTTGCTCCTGCACAATATGAACATTGTCAAAGCCAAACAATTTTAATGCAGCCGGCACGAGCATTATACCAGAACCATGTATGGGAGTGTACACAATTTTTAAGTCATGTTGTGCCGCACATACGTCTGGATAGATGCTCAAATCTTTTACCATATTGAGATACGCTTCATCAGTTTCTTTGCCTATGATGGTAATATTGGCTTCCCCCCCACTCCATTTCACATCATCTACATTGGCAATTTTTTCTACTTCTACAATTACATTCTTATCGTGTGGCGGTACCATTTGTGCACCATCGTCCCAATATGCCTTATAACCGTTATACTCTTTCGGATTGTGGCTTGCCGTACAAACTACACCTCCTTTACAACCATAATGTCTTATGGCAAAACTAAGCTCAGGGGTGGGCCTTAAACTTTCAAATAAATACACTTTTATGCCATTTGCCGCAAAAACATTTGCCGTTATTTCTGCAAAAGTTCTACTATTGTTTCTGCAATCGTGCGCTACTGCTACACTTACCGTTTCACCAAAACATTGCTTCAAATAGTTTGCATAACCTTGTGTGGCCATACCAATGGTGTATTTATTTATACGATTGGTGCCAATGCCCATGATACCTCTGAGGCCGCCTGTGCCAAATTCGAGGTTGCGGTAGAAGGCATCTGCTAAACCGTCAGCATCTGCTGCCTGTAATTTTTTTATACCTTCTTTAGTGGCTTCATCGTAGTTACCTGTAAGCCATTTTTCCACATTTTGAGCTATGATTTCTTTCATTTATTGTTGTTTTAAGAACTTTACAAATATAATAATCGTATTTGATTATAATATTACGCATAATTTTGTTTTTTTTGGTAACAAACAATTAATCTTTAATCAACATCGTTGTGTCACTCACTTCAGCAGGTAAACCTTTATTGATCTTTTTATACATGCTATTTGTTTGCCTGAATAGCTTTGCGCAGATTCCCACCCATACATTTGAATATTTGGATAGCATTTCTAAACTTCCCAACCAACTTACTTTGCCTGCTGATAGCCAAAAAAATAAATCAGCAAAAGGAAATTACAACAATCAACCAATTGACCAATCAACCAATCTACAATATCCCTACAATAAAAAAAGAGTGCGAGGCGTGGCCATTGCAAACGTAGTAGGCTATGGAGCCATCATGTACGGACTAAATGAAGCTTGGTATAAGGGTTATGCCAAAGGCAAATTCCGTAGTTTTGATGACAATGATGAATGGTTGCAAATAGATAAAGTAGGCCATGCATTGAGCGCATATGCAGAAAGCAAGGCCAGTTATGAAGTTTGGCGCTGGACAGGCATTTCCCGTAAAAAAAGAATTTTGTACGGTGGCCTCAGTGGTGCAGTTTACCAAACCATTATAGAAGTGTTAGATGGTTATAGTGCAGAATGGGGATGGAGTTGGGGCGATTTTAGTGCAAATTTGGTAGGAAGCGGCATTTTTACCGCACAAGAACTAGCATGGGATGAGCAACGCATTCAATTTAAATTCTCTTTTCATAAAAAGTTTTACAGCGATCCATCGTTAAACAAACGAAGCACAGAAATTTTTGGCAAGAGCGAACCAGAGCGTTTTTTAAAAGACTACAATGGACAAACTTATTGGTTAAGTGCAAATGTAAAATCATTTTTTCCAAAAAGCCAGGTACCTGCATGGCTAAGTGTGGCGGTGGGCACAGGTGCAGAAGGTATGTTTGGCGCAAGAGATAATATTGGCAAAGATAAACTGGGTAACATAACTTTTGCAAGACCAGATATACAACGTTACCGCCAATGGTATCTAGCGCCGGATATAGATCTTACCAAAATAAAAACAAAAAAGCGTGGTATAAAAATGGCATTAAATATTCTCAATATTTTTAAATTTCCCCTGCCTTCTTTGGAATATTCTAAAAATGGATTTAGGGTGAATTTCATTCATTTCTAAGTAACAATAATAGTTATAATGCAATATAAATCAATATATTGATATTTATAAAGCTCGCCAAATCTACTAAATAATATGACTTTTGGCGAGCTTAAATTGCTAAATAATTAAAATAATGCTCGCCAAATCAAACAAAAAAGTATACATTTGGCGAGCATTAATATTTATATTATGGAATTAATAGGCAGAGAAATAGAGATTGAAAAGTTGCGCCGTACACTAGAAACTTCCCAATCAGAAATGATAGCCGTGTATGGCAGAAGGCGTGTGGGTAAAACTTTTCTCATAAAAGAAGTTTTTAAAAATGAAATGGCATTTCATTTTACAGGGTTATATAAAGGCACACCCGAAGAGCATTTAGTAGAATTTTCTAAAACACTTAATACGTATGATAAGCGCACCAAAAAACATCAAGCCCACAGCAATTGGTTCGAAGCGCTGGATGCGTTAAAAGAATATACAAGCTCACTACGCAGGCGCACCAAAAAAGTTATTTTTTTAGATGAATTACCGTGGATGGCCACTGACCGTTCGAGATTTCTTACAGCCTTTAGTAATTTTTGGAACACATGGGCAAGCAACAGAACAGATATTATAGTAGTAATATGCGGCTCATCTGCATCATGGATGATAAACAAAGTAGTAAAAGATAAAGGTGGCTTGCACAATCGTATAACTGCAAGCTTACGCTTAGAGCCTTTCAATTTATACGAAACGGAATTATTCATAAAAAAAATTAACCCTTCATTACAAAGAGATCAAATAGTAAAATTATATATGGTATTTGGCGGCATTCCTTTTTATTTATCAAAAATAAACAATGGCGAAAGTGCCATACAAAGTATAGATAGATTGTGCTTTACAAAAAATGGAGAATTACGCAAAGAATACGATATACTTTTTGCATCGCTGTTTAATGCATCTAACAATCATTTGCAAGTAGTAGAAAAACTTGCACAGCACCCAAATGGGCTTACCAGAAATGAGCTATTAAAAAAAACAAAAATGAAAACCGGTGGTGGGCTTACAAAACTACTTGAAGAATTATTAGAAAGTGGCTTTATAGCACAATATATACCATTTGGTAAAAATGCCAAAGATGCAAAACTAAAATTGATAGATGCCTATAGTTTATTTTATCATAAATACATTGCTAATCACACATCGGGCAGCTACCGCAGTTGGGAAAAAATAGCGGCCACCCCTACATGGGCAAGTTGGAGTGGACTAGCTTTCGAAAATATATGTATGCAGCATATAGCGCAAATAAAAGCAGCATTAAAAATTGATGGAATAGAAACCGCCATAAGTGCTTGGCATCACAAAGGAAATGATGAAATGAGGGGCGCACAAATAGATTTACTCATAAATCGTGCAGATGCTGTAATTAATGTTTGCGAAATAAAATACTCATCAGAACCCTATTTCATTACAAAAAAATATGCAGATGAGCTACGCTTAAAAATTGCATCATTCAAATATTTTACCAAAACTAGAAAAAGCATTTTTCCAACACTCATTACAAATGCAGGCTTACAAAAAAACACTTACAGCATCGGTTTTATTTCTCAAGCCATAAATATTGATGCATTATTTGAAAATAGTAAAATGTAAAGCTCGCCAAATCTCATAAAAAAAGAGCGTTTTGGCGAGCTTAAAAAAACTTACTTCTTCTTTTTTGGATGTACCAATTTCATTTCCTTCACCAATCTATCCGCTCCAGCAAACTTATCTACAATAAAAAGTACATAGCGAATATCTACCATTATGTTTCTGCAAATAGAAGGGTCATAATTGATATCGCTCATAGTGCCTTCCCACGCACGGTCAAAATTTAACCCAATTAAATTACCATAAGCATCTAATGCTGGGCTGCCGCTGTTTCCACCCGTTGTATGATTGGTTGCAATAAAACAAACGGGCATTTTTCCTGCCACACCATATTGCCCATAATCTTTGCTTTTGTACAGTGTACGCAACTTTTCTGGTACGTCAAATTCATAATCTCCTGGTTTGTATTTTTCCATTACACCATCAAGGTCTGTTTTAAAATCGTAGTATGCGCCATCCTTGGGTTTGTAGCCTTGTACTTTTCCAAACGTTACCCTTAATGTACTATTGGCATCTGGAAAAAAAGTTTTTTCTTTGAAAACATCCATCTGAGCCTGCATGTAAGTGCGTTGTGCAAGTGTAATACGATTTTGCACTCCCATTAGATCTTTTTGTACCGCATTTTGATAAGTTGCCAATAAATCTTTTTGCAAAGAAATCGTGTTACTGCCTTTTACAAAAGCAATTACATCTTCTGGCTTACCATCTATTAAAGCATTTAACTTTGATACATCTGTTAATGAAGTTTCCATATACATGATATCAGCAGCCAATTTAATATCAGCATCAAATAAAGTTTTAGCCATGGGCGATACCATATTTGCAGGTTGATTTTTTACATACATTTCCATCAGTCCTTCAAACAATTTTCTATCTACAGTGGGATTAAACTCTTTCATAAAATCTTCCAACATGGCTTTTACTTTAGGCTTAGCTTCATCAAAACCTTTTTGCCCATTTTTTTCAAACGCATTAGCCAAGCTATTTAACTGTGCAGCAATCGTAAATATTTCTATTTTGGAAACAATCTCTTGGTAATAATCCCTCGCTAATCCCAATGATTTTATATCATTATAACCAGCTTCCAATGTTTGCAACAAATTACCATATTGCGCCTTCCAAATTGGGTTTGCATCTACCCTTTTTTGAAATTCCAATTCTTGGGTTTTCTTTCTACCCACGCCATCCGTTCTGGTAAGACCTAGCACTTCGCCCTGCCATTTTTTATAAGCATTTTGTATGCTCGCATATTTTGCAGCGTACTGTATTTTTATGCCTTCATCTTTGCGCATAAAACCATCAATAATATTTAGGGCCTTATCCCTTATGGCAATCTTTGCAGGATCATTTATTGTTCGTATTTGTTCCACCGCTGCGCTGTAAAGATATTCAGTGGTACGGCCCGGAAAACCAAACACCATCGTAAAATCATTTTCTGCAATACCATCCAACGAAACATTCAACGATTTTTTTGGTGTAAAAGGAACGTTATCTATTGAATAATCTGCCGGCTTGTTATCCTTACTAGCATAAATTCTAAACATGCTAAAATCACCTGTATGCCTTGGCCACACCCAGTTATCGGTATCCTTTCCAAAATTACCTATTGCACTCGGTGGAGCGCCTACCAATCGTACATCATTGTAGGTTTCTGTTACAAAAAGATAGTATTGGTTACCTTCAAAAAAACCACGGGTAAAACTTTTTTGTGTAGGCTCTTTTTTAGCATCCCTATTTATTTGAACCAAATTTTTATCTATAGCCGCCATTCTTTCCGCTTCGCTCATATTGCTTGTAACACCTACCAATGCAGCTTTGCTCACATCATCTATACGTACAATAAACGTTGCAAACAATCCTTTGTTTGGTATTTCGTCTGCATTTGTTTTACTCCAAAAACCATCACGTATATAATTTTTTTCGAGCGTACTATGATTTTGTATAGCATCAAAACCGCAATGATGATTCGTAAGTATCAATCCCTTACTGGATATGATTTCGCCAGTGCAAAACCCACCAAAGCTTACAATGGCATCTTTCAAACTGCCTTTGTTTATACTATAAATATCTTCTGCACTTATTTTCATGCCAAGACTTTTCATGCGACTTTCATTAAGCTTGTCCAATAGCTGTGGCAACCACATGCCTTCATCAGCTTTTGCAATAAATGCATTCGTAATAAAAATAAGGAGGAGTAAAATTTTAGAATGTTTCATTTTTTAGTATTGAGTATTGAGATATTAATATTGAGTGTTGAGATAGTTTCGTTTTACTTA
This sequence comes from Ferruginibacter sp., assembly GCA_031374745.1. Classification (GTDB taxonomy): domain Bacteria; phylum Bacteroidota; class Bacteroidia; order Chitinophagales; family Chitinophagaceae; genus Ferruginibacter. The sequence continues at coordinate 8,127 of JANMGS010000831.1, forward strand.
AATTACTTTATTTTTTTGTTTACGAGCTGAAGAGCCTTGATTAATCTGCCAGTTTAGGTAGGATTGGCTTTTATTATGCAATCATTCTACGAATAAAAAAATATAGTCTAAAGTATTATAGTCTAAAAGTCCCTCCTCTGGAGGGATTTAGGGAGGCACTAATCACTTCCCCACCCTCCACCATCACTTCTATATTTTCTTCTTCCTTTGTAGAAACAGACAAGCCTACATAATTTAATGCTACCGGAAAAAGCTTGTGCG
>JANMGS010000854.1:0-1661 GCA_031374745.1 Ferruginibacter sp.
CCTTTAGCGAATCTACTTATGCTAGCGAGGCTTTTGAAATAACGGGAAACAAACTTTCACACCAAGGTATTGCTTATGGCATCATAAATGAAACAGCTCAAAAAATGAATGTCCCAGTGAAAGCTACCAACATACATTCGAGCGATGTGTTTTATAGAAGCAAGCAAGGAACACCTGCACTTGCTGCACAAAACAATTGCATAGCGGTAGAAATGGAAGCATTTGCCTTGTTTGCCAATGCACAATATTTAAATAAAATGGCGGCAACCATTCTTACTATTTCTGATATCATTCCCACACACGAAAGCATGTCGGCAGATCAAAGGCAATCGTCCTTGGATAGTATGGCCAAACTTGCATTGGAATCTGTAGTGGCCATCAGTGAAAAGATAGCTTAATCTATTTGAAAATAAAATCAAGTTTTAATAACCAGCCTTTGCCCCACCAATATTTTCTATTGGGTGCCAAGTCGTTTTTATTTCTTGAAAGTCCATAATAAAATAAGGTGATTGCCCGCTGGCTTCTGCCCATTTTATTGTATCGTACAAAACAATTCTTTTTACATTTAATGCCGCTTTTTCCTTTATCATTTTTTGTGAGGCAGCATCTGCTTCGCAATATACAGTAGCATTTACATCCATGTGATCTGCAAAATAAGGAACCAGTTCTGCTACTTTTCCCGTAATGATATTTACAACGCCACCTGGTAAGTCAGAGCTATTAAGCACTTCTGCAAATGTAACTGCACAAAGTGGTTTCAAATAGGAGGCTAAAATAATACAAGTATTTCCTCCTGCAATAATGGCTGCCATTACCGAAACCAAACCCAACAAAGAAGTATTTTGAGGAGCGATAGCTGCAACAACACCAGTAGGCTCTGGCACAGAAAAATTGAAATGAGAAGAAGCTACAGGGTTTACTGCGCTATACACTTGCTGAAATTTATCGCACCAGCCACTGTAATAGATCAATCTGTCAATACAAAGGTTTACTTCTTTTTCTGCTTGTACTTTTGTTGCATCTTGTTTCATCAACTCATCCACGAATTGTGCTTTTCTTCCCTCCAGCATTTCTGCAATGCGATATAAAATTTGCCCACGATTAAATGCTGCCCTGCTGCTCCAACCTCCAAATGCATTTCTTGCAGCCACTACCGCATCTCTAAAATCTTTTCTGGAGCCCAAACAAACATTGGCAAGTTTTTCTTTTTTACTGTTGGTAGCAATATAATATCTACCAGATTCTGTTCTGGGAAATTGCCCACCGATGTAAATTTTGTATGTTTTCAAAATTTCCAACCTGTTTTCTTTTTTTATTACTGTAGCCATTTTCGTTTTTTAATAGGTTTAAGAAGTTTAAAAGGTTTAAGAGGTTTAAAAGGTTTAAAAGGTTTAAGAGGTTTTTTGAACTTTTTGAACCTCTTGAACTTCTTGAACCCCTTGCTCTCTGTGGGGGAGTTAGAGGGGGCTTATTTTAGGTACGCACTCAATCCATGCAACCCACCCTCTCTTCCGTATCCACTTTCTTTATATCCACCAAATGGTGATGTGGGATCAAATTTATTAAATGTATTTGCCCAAATTACACCAGCCCTTAATTTAGTTGTAAGGTTAAATATTTTAGAACCCTTGTCTGTCCATACACCTGCCGAAAGTCCGTAA
>JANMGS010000021.1:0-3389 GCA_031374745.1 Ferruginibacter sp.
CGCCGTCGTTTGGTTTAAAACAGATTTAAGATTACAAGATAATGAAACTTTAATAAAAGCTTTAGAACAAAGTGACCAAGTAGTTCCCGTTTATTGTTTTGATGATTCCCATTTTCAAAACACTAAATATGGGGTTAAGAAAACGGGCAAATTTAGAGCACAATTTTTGTTGGAATCGTTGGCAGATTTAGATGCAGGGTTACGAGCCCTTGGCGCTGGCTTGTTGGTAGTGCGAGGAAAGCCCGAAGAAGAAATCTTAAAAATTGCTAAAGCTTATAGTGCAACAAAAGTATTTGCAAAAAATGAAGTAGCTTTTGAAGAACAACAAACAGAGAAATGCGTTGCCAATGCGCTGGCTAAGGTTAATTGCAGCTTGGAAACGGTGAATACGAGTACGTTGTATGATGCAGCGCATCTTCCATTTGCCATAAAAGATTTGCCAGATATTTTTACACATTTTCGCAAAGAAGTAGAGAAGAATAGCAATGTAAGAAAAGCCTTTGAAAAACCTTTGTGTATTAATTCTCCGAGTATACCAGCTTTACAATTACCTTCATTATCGGAATTAGGTTTACCACAAATAAATATGGATAGCAGAGCTGCAATAGCATTTAAAGGTGGTGAAACCAACGCTCATAAAAGATTACAATATTATTTTTATGAAACCAAAGCTATCTCGAGTTATAAGCTAACACGCAATGGGATGATTGGGGAAAGTTACTCTTCTAAATTTTCGGCTTGGTTAGCGCACGGCTGTATTTCTGCAAATACTATTAACGAAGAATTAATAAAATACGAAAACATACATGGGTCAAATGAATCTACCTATTGGTTGTTTTTTGAATTATTGTGGCGAGATTACTTTTATTTTGTGATGCAAAAATTTGGTAAAAAATTATTCTTAAAAAATGGTATCAAAGATTCAAAAGAAAGCCTTCCAAAATTTAATGAAAAATATTTTTCTATTTGGAAAAATGGCGCCACAGGGGTTGATTTTATAGATGCCAATATGCTCGAATTAAAATGCACAGGTTACATGAGTAACCGTGGCCGTCAAAATGTAGCAAGCTATTTATGCAATGATTTAAAAATAGACTGGCGTTATGGTGCCGCCTATTTTGAAGAACAGTTGATAGACTATGATGTATGCAGCAATTGGGGAAATTGGGCTTATATAGCCGGTGTGGGCAACGATCCCCGCCCCAACAGATATTTTAATATTGACAAGCAAGCAAAGGATTATGACGCAGATGGGGCTTTTAGAAAATGCTGGTTAGATAAAAAATAAATTATTTGAATTGGTCTGTGTTTTTTTGATTTCATAATATTTTTTTCTTAATAATAAATAAATTAAAAAATGCCATTATTCTTTCTTGAATAATGGCATTTGTTTTATAATAGCGCAATACTATTTATTTTCCAACGCAATTTTTATTCGTTGTGCCATATCTAATAAATGCAACTTGCTCATTTTGTCTGTATAGCCTACAGCATTTGATTTTGCAAGCATTTGTATTTGATTAAGCTGCCCTAATACTACAGAGCCAATATCGGTTTTCTTTATATCTGGTAACACTACATTTCCAAAACTTATAGAAAACGGAGAGGATACATCGCCATTAATTGACTTATAAATTTCTATCAATTTATCTACATATGTTTTTTGCAAACCCCTACGATATATGTCAATCGGTTTTTTTGTGGTAAGTTCACTCCAGATTCCTTTTTGTAAATCAGTAAACATTTCATCTAAACTGTATGCATTGTTATCTCTTGTTGTACTATACGATAAACGTACCAATCTGTCCGAAGATAAAAGGCTATTTAAAAAGCGTTGCTGAACATTCATAACCGGATCTACTGTAGGACCAGTTATTCTATCCCATACCTTTTTATCCATTAGCCAATTGGGCGTTTCAAATACTTGTTTTTGCATCCAATCCATGGCTTCCTTTTGCACTGTTTTTGGTGTAATTTCATACACACCGCCATTTTCTTCTACACTTTTAAGCGTTTCATAAAAGCCACCTATATTTTTAGAAACATGGCCAGCATACCTGCTATACTGGTTCAAAACCTGACCATAAATTTCATTTAAATTTTCAAAACGATCGCCTGGTTCTTTTGTCCATACAAATATATTTAACATCAATCTTTTTAAATTTTTTATACCATACTCACTTGCCTTCATATTATTATCGCTCAAGTCTTCGGTTTGTGCACGAGGGTCAGGGTTTCTACCTTCTCCGCCAAACCACAATCTTGGGTTCTTTACTTTTTCAATAATAATATTGTTGCTCCATTTTTTGTCTCCTTCAGCATCTAGGTCATTCCATCTATACCCCCATTCTATTGCCCACATATCGTATTCCCCAATTCTTGGAAACAAGCCAAGCTGGCTGATATTATCTTCTGGTTGTGCTACATAATTAAAACGAGCATAATCCATTATAGAAGCCGTATGTCCATTTGCTTCTACCCAAGCTTTGTCTCTTAATTTTTCTACAGGTGTTCTGTTGCTACTTCCCATATTATGTCGTAGGCCAAGTGTGTGTCCTACTTCGTGGCTACTTACAAAGCGTACAAGTTGTCCCATAAGCTCATCACTGAATTTCATTTTTCTGGCACTCGTATCTACTGCCCCGCATTGTATCATATACCAATTTTGCACAAGTTTCATTACGTTGTGATACCAACCAATATGGCTTTCCAAAATCTCTCCACTCCTAGGATCAATTTCACTAGGGCCATAAGCATTTTCAATATCGCTGGCAAAATACCTGATTACACTAAATCTTGCATCTTCCAAACTCATGGTGGTATCATTCTCTGGCCACTCTTTGCCTATAATAGCGTTTTTGAAACCAGCTTTTTCAAAAGCTTTTTGCCAATCATTTATTCCTGCAATTAAAGAAGCTCTCCAAATTTTTGGTGTGGCAGGGTCTAGATAGTATACAATTTGTTTTTTCGGTTCTACAAGTTCGCCTCTTCTATATTTTTCTTTGTCTTCGTCTTTAGGTTCCAAGCGCCACCTGGTAGCAAATGTTTCTCTTTCTACCCTTTGGCTATTTTCTTCATAGCTTGTTACATTGCTAGCAAAATAACCCACCCTCGGGTCAAATAATCTTTTTGTAATTTGCTTTTTGGGCAGTTCTATAAAGGAGGTATTTAGTTCGAGTGTTACAGCACCAGACTCATCAGCAGCTGGTAAAACAGTGGTAGCAGAAAAAATATTTCCTCCTTGTGGTGGAGCAGACGTAAATTTTTTTACAGTTCTTACTTCAGTATTTATAGGGAAAGATTTAATGGCATCAATATAGGATCTATCTGCTGCAATAGCATTTAAGCCAAAACTACGTTTACTACGTGCATCAATAGAAACGATTAAA
>JANMGS010000047.1:0-4897 GCA_031374745.1 Ferruginibacter sp.
AGGTTCCTACAATAGAGAATATAATACCTAAACCACAAATTAACATTGGTAAAAGAATTGGCGACATACCACTAAATTTGAAATTTAATACATCGCCTTCTACAGCAGCATCTCGTAATTCTATTGGCGAAGTATACGAAGCAATTATTAAAGATTTAAATGAGGCAGCCAACGATCTTCCTATAATAGCCTCAGGTGCCTCTAAAGGTAGAGCTAGCAAAGCAGCCGCTAAGCACCTTCTTGGTAAAGCGTATCTCACAAGGGGATGGTCCAGTGCTGCTAAGTCGACCGACTTTGACATGGCCTATACAACTTTAAATGAGTTAATTACCAATAGGGCTACCTATGGTGTAGATTTAGAGCAGGACTTTGCTAGTGTATTTAGAAACGGAAACGAATATGGTAGGGAAAATCTGTTTGTATTAGATAGAAATACCGATGCTGTTTTTTCTGAAAGTGGCTACAATAATACAAATGCACCAGACGGAAATAAAGAAAATAGGAATAACCATTATTGGAATCCAAATTATACCGTAGCCCGCAATATTAATAGCGATGGAACTGCCAGTGGAAACTTACCCGGATCTGCTGCAAGCAACGTACAGCTTTGTAATAGAAATACAAGTGACGGAAGACCATTTTTGCGTTACTTCCCTACAAGTTACGCTTTAAATACTGCTTTTGGAGAAAGGGTTAATGACTCTCGTTATTCAAAAACCTTCAAAACTATTTGGATAAACAATAGCCCAAGTGCAGCATCTTCCATCTTTCAAAGTACATTGCCTGCTTTATCGAGCACACGCAATGGTGTTACCGCACAATTATCAAGTACCGATACAGCAATATGGATGCCAGGCAGAGAGGTTACCATTGCAGAAAGACAGGCATTTAGGGGTTGCATCATTGCGCCATCTCAATACACAGATGTTATGTTTCCTGCGTTGGTTAAACATTTAGATTCTACCAGATTGCATTTTAACGATCCTTCAGATAGACCATACATTCTTTTCAGACTTTCATACTCATATTTACTTGGCGCTGAAGCAGCTTTTAAAGCTGGTAAGATTAGCGAAGCTGTTACTTTGATCAATGCAGTAAGACGTAGAGCAGCTTTTAGAAGCAACTATTCTGCTTCGCAACTTGCAAGTGCTCAAGCGGCTATGGATATTACGTCAGCACAAATATCATTGGATTTTATTTTAGAAGAAAGAACAAGAGAACTTTATGCAGAGTATTGCCGTTTTCAAGATCTGGTTAGAACACAGAGTTTAGTTAGTAGAGTTACTCAATACATAATTAATCCAGCAGTTCCTACCTATCCTTCGGTTCCTAAAAGAACAATTAACATAAAACCATGTCATGTATTAAGGCCGATACCACAATCACAAATTGATAGGGTTACAACTGGTCCTCCATTTCTGCAAAATGGTGGAGGTTGTTATTAAAAAATTACAAAAAATATAAAAAATGAAAAAAGCAATTATCACACTTATCACTGTATTCACATTATTTGGAATAATACTTACAGGATGTAAAAAAATTGATTTAGCTGCCGATGAACAGTTAACCTTTCCGCAAACTACGGAAGGAGCATTAAAAGATGCAGATATTCCCATTGGTGTAGCGGCTACATTCGCTAAAATGAATGCTGGAGGTACTTACGCTAATTTAGTAAAAGCTGAGTTTGATCAAATAACATTTGAAAACGAACTAAAAAATAGTTCAATTGTAAATAATTCTACAGGGGCATTTAATTATACCATTGCAGACCAACTTTATAATTTAGCTGCTGCAGCTGGCTTAGAAGTACATGGTCATACCCTTGCATGGCATAGCCAACAAGCTGCCACTTTTTATAAAAATTACAGCGGCGTTACTGCTCCAGCTGTAGCTGAAAATCTTACAAATGCAGGTTTTGAATCTGGTTTAACAGGATGGAGTATTTTTAATACCAATGGTGCAACCATTACTGCAAGTGCTGCGGGTGCAAGGACAGGCACTGGCTGCATGAGTGTTGTAAACCCGACCGCTTGGCCAGGTAGTCAATGGAGAGTACAAGTAGCCAGTATTCTTGTTCCAACGGTTGTGGGTACACAATATTCCATCTCTTATTGGGTAAGGGCTACATCTGCAGGCGGTTCAATACGTTTATCTACATCTGATCAATCTGGTGGTAGTGCACAATACCAAGGCGACCAATCTATTGGTACAACTTATTCGCTGGTAAGTTGGACTATTACGGCAAATTCCGCTCAAACTAGGTTTTTGTTTGATATGGGGCAGGTTGCCAATACTTACTTTATAGACGATGCAAGTTTTAAAGAGGTGGTTGCTGTGCCTGGTGGTGCTCAGATTGCACTTAAGGTAGATACAGCACTAAGAAATTACATTACAACAACAGTAAATAGATACAGAGGCAAAATTAAATCTTGGGATGTAGTAAATGAAATGTTTGCTGATGGTACTGGCGCAATTAGAAATAATTCAAATACAGACATAGCAACTAATCCAACAAGTGTTTTTGTTTGGTCAAATTATTTAGGAAGAGATTTTGGGCTTAAAGCATTTCAATATGCTGCTGCTGCAGATCCCGCTGCTGATTTATTTATCAATGATTATAATTTGGAATCTTCAAGAAATAAATTAGATTCGCTCATCGCCTATGTTGCCGAAATTAAAGCAAGGGGAGCCAAAGTTGATGGTATAGGTACGCAAATGCATATTAACTGGAACAGCGATGTAGCAGGAATTGAAACAATGTTTAGAAAATTAGCTGCAACAGGTTTAAAAATAAAAATCACAGAACTTGATGTAAGGGTAAATCCTTCAAATTATTTTAAACCAACATTACCTGTTTCAAAAGAATTTTACGATAACCAGGCAGCAATGTATAAAGTTGTTGTGGAGTTATATAGAACACTTATACCAAAAGCCCAACAAGCAGGTATTACTTTATGGGGAGTAGGAGACAATGATAGTTGGAGAGGTTTAAGTGGAAGCCCAAGTGTGTATGATTTTCCTTTATTATTTAATGCAGATTACCAACGCAAGCCTGCTTATACTGCTTTCAAGCAAGCCTTAAATAAATAGCTTTTTGCAAAATAGCTCAAACTAATATATAATGAAGGATGATTTATTTCATCCTTCATTATTTTTAAAATTGATTAGTATAACTTTATACATATGCTTTTATTAGGTATCGATTTAGGCACATCTTCTGTAAAAGCTACAGTAATAGATGCAGCTACGCAAAAGATAATTTCTTCAGCATCTTATCCGGATACTGAAAACGAAATTATTTCAACGCATCCCGGTTGGGCAGAGCAAAGCCCAGACCAATGGTGGGAAGATGTAAAACAAGTTATTTTAAAATGCCATGCTACTAAACTTTACAATCCATTAGATATAGCAGCAATAGGTATTGCGTATCAAATGCATGGCTTAGTACTGGTAGATGAAGAACAGCATGTACTTCGTAATTCAATTATTTGGTGCGATAGCCGAGCAGTAGAAATAGGTACTAAAGCATTTAGGGAAATTGGTGAAGAAAAATGCTTGTCTCATCTGCTTAATTCGCCTGGCAATTTTACAGCATCAAAACTGGCTTGGGTAAAAGACAACGAACCCGAACTATATCGTAAAATTGACAAAGTAATGCTGCCTGGCGATTTTATTGCAATGAAAATGACAGGCAATTGTACAACTACCATATCCGCTTTATCAGAAGGTATTTTTTGGGATTTTGAAGAAAACTGTATTTCAAAAGATCTGCTTAAATATTTTGAATTTCAAGAAAGTATTTTCCCCAATATACAGCCTCTTTTTGCTGTACACGGTACCATTAAAGAATCGTTTGCAGCTAGGCTTAATTTTAAAAAAGGTATTCCTGTTTCATATAAAGCAGGTGATCAACCAAATAATGCGCTCGCTTTAAATGTACTTAAGCCGGGTGAAGTAGCTGCTACTGCTGGCACTTCTGGTGTTATCTATGCCGTGGATAATAATTTGTGTTACGATGAACAATCCAGAATAAATAGTTTTGCCCATGTAAATTATGAACTAGAAAATAGACGAATGGGGGTTTTATTATGCATAAATGGTACTGGTATTTTTAACCGTTGGGTAAAAAATATTGCAGGTGTAAATTATACCTATGAAGGGCTAAACGAAGCGGCTGCAAAAATACCTATTGGCTCAAACGGCCTACTAACATTGCCTTTTGGTAATGGTGCAGAAAGAATGTTGAATAATTTAATTGTTGGAGGACAATTTAAAAACCTTGATTATAATATTCATACGACCGCTCATTTAGTAAGAGCCGCACAAGAAGGAATAGCTTTTTCCTTTCGATACGGCTTGGATATTATGAGAGAGAATGGTATAGCACCAGTGATAGTAAGGGCTGGTAAAGCAAATCTTTTTTTAAGTGATGTGTTTGCAAAATCATTTGCCAATGCAAACAATGTGGCAGTAGAATTTTATGAAGGCGATGGTAGCTTTGGTGCAGCTATAGGCGCAGGTGTAGGTGCAGGTATCTATGAGAATATTGCTGCTGCTTCCAAAGAAAGAAAACCTATAGGAATTATTGAACCCAGCCAAATTGATTTATACGACGATTTGTATGTTGAATGGAAAAAAATGCTAAAATTGGCACTACAAAATGAACCGGAATTCGTTTCTATATAAAAGAAAATAAAAATAAAAACTTAAAGAACAAATTATGGCAGTTATACTTGGAGAAAAAGAATATTTTAAAAATATTGGCGAAATTAAATTTGAAGGACTACAAAGTCAAAATCCACTAGCGTTTAGGTGGTACGACGAAAAAAGAGTTGTAGCAGGAAAGCCAATGAAAGAATGGTTGCGTTTTGCATGTGCATACTGGCATAGTTACGTA
>JANMGS010000055.1:0-3384 GCA_031374745.1 Ferruginibacter sp.
ATTTTCGTTTTCAGCATCCTTCTGGCTTCGCTCAAATAATAGCGACTGGTGCCTGCAGGTATCATTAGCAGTTCTGCAATTTCAGAATGGTTGTATTCTTCATACACATAGAGGTTAAATACGGTGCCAATATTTTTAGGCAATTGCAGTATGATATTTTTAATTTCCAATGCACTCATTTTATCCAATACCTTTTCTTCAATGGCATATTCTATTTCGTTGTTTTCTTTTATTTCAACAGTTGGTAACGGCGTTTTTAATCGTACAAAATCTATGCAGCTGTTTATGACTATTCTTTTTACCCAACCCATTATTTTACCTTCTTCTTTATACGAATGAATATTTTTAAACACTTTAAACATTGCATCGTTGTAAATGCTGGCACTGGTTTCGGTATCGTTTGTGTACCTGTTACAAACTTTCATCATGTCATCATAACATAGGGAATACAGTGCTTTTTGCATAAGTATATTATTGTTTGCACAGCCTTTAATAATATTTGATAAGTTTTGCTCCAAATTGATTATTTAAATGGGTTCTACAATATAAAACGAGTATCGTTGTGCAAAATGTTGGGAAAAATGAAGATATTTTTTTCGTTTAAATGAATAAGGCTACCATTTAATTAGGTAGCCTTACTTTTTAAACTTTATACTTAATATACTTTATTTCACCGCCTCTATCCCCGGCAATACCTTCCCTTCAAAATATTCCAACAATGCACCGCCACCAGTACTCACATAGCTCACTTCATCAGCCAACTCAAATTTGTTTATCGCTGCCACACTATCACCGCCACCAATTAAAGAAAATGCACCATGGCTGGTAGCTTCTGCTATTGCCATAGCTATTTGCTTGGTACCGTTCTGAAATTTTTCCATTTCGAAAACACCCATCGGTCCATTCCATAAAATTGTTTTCGATTTTCTGATCACTTCGCTAAAAATACCAATGGCTTTTCCACCAATGTCCAAGCCCATCCATCCGTCCGGTATCTGGTCGCTTGGGCAATCCTTGCTGTTGGCATCTGCTGCAAATTTATCAGCTATGATGGATGTTTCTGGTAGGTGTATGCTTACGTTTTTTTGCTTAGCTTTTTCCAAAATATCCAATGCAGTTTGTAGGCGATCATCTTCGCATAGCGAGCTACCAATATTGCCACCCCTTGCTTTTATGAAAGTGTACGCCATGCCTCCACCAATAATAATATCGGTAACCCTTTCCAATAAATTTTCTATGATCAAAATTTTGTCGGAAACTTTTGCACCACCAATAATAGCAGCGAAAGGTTTTTCGTTGTTGTGTATCACTCTTTCTGCACTATTTACTTCTGCTTCCATCAGCAGACCAAACATTTTATTATCGGTTGTATAATTTTTTGCAATTACGGCTGTACTAGCATGCGCCCTATGTGCGGTACCAAAAGCATCGTTCACATACACATCGCCCAGCATGCTTAGTTTTTTTGCAAAAGCTTCGTCGCCTGCTTCTTCTTCTTTATAAAAACGTAAATTCTCTAGCAACAATACTTCCCCCGCACGCATCATACCTGCCGTCATGCTCGCTTGTGTGCCTATACAATCATCGGCAAAGAAAACCTTCGTTTCGCCTCCCAATAATTCATGTAAATGTTTTACAAGATGTTTTAGGGAATATTTATCTGTAGGGCCATCTTTTGGTCTGCCCAAGTGACTCATTAAAATTGCACTGCCGCCATCTTCCAATATTTTTTTAATGGTAGGAATGGTTGCGGTCATTCTGGTATCGTCGGTAATATTAAATTTATCGTCGAGGGGTACATTAAAATCTACGCGTACCAAGGCTTTGTGGCCTTTGAAATCGAAGTTGGAAAATTTGCTCATTCGTTTATTTATTTAGTAATTTCTATTAATACAGTTGATGTTTCCAATAACTCCTTAATTGCAGGAGCTAACGTATTTTTGAGAATAAGTTTCATCTGGCTATTCGGACAATTACCCATACGAAGCCAAATTAATTTGGGAGGAGGCAATAGTCTATCTAATAAATCTGCAAAATCATTGTCTTTAGATAGAATAATTACATTGGCTTTATTTTTTGCACTTAAAAAAATTATTTCATCTTTTTCATTGTTAATAAACAAGTCATATGATGAAATTGCTTTTATACCAAACTCACTTACTATCCACTTAGCTAAAGCGGGAGATAATTGCATATCAAGCCATAATTCAATCTCATTAAGCTGCATGTAAAATGGTTGTATTACCTACTTTTTGTGCAGCATATAATAAGGCCGCTTTAATATCATCTTCTTCTAAGGCGGGATGTTCCTCTAAAATCTGTGCATTACTCATGCCACACGAAAGTAATTCTAAAATATCTTTTACCGGAAAACGCATTCCTCTAATAGTTGGCTTCCCGCCCATCAACCCCGGTATAATCGTTATCCTCTTTAATAATTCTTTTTCCATAAAATTATCGTTTGTGTAAAGTTACAATATACCCATTACAACATAAAACTAATTATGACCACTAATTACTAGGTGTAGGATGGTAAATTTTAAACGTTTTCTTGATAATAGAAACAATGGTAGTGGCCAATATAGCACCCAATGTAGCCATAAAAATGTCTTTCTGTGCATCCCAAATATCGCCTTGTGTGCCTAGATATGCATCGCCCTGTGTAGGAAAAAACACATCGGCTACGGCCCACTCTACCAGCTCATAAAATGCACTGATAGATAAAGTGATTTCTATTGGCAAAGCCCAGCCCACCCAAGTAGGAAATTTAAAATAATTTAAAAACAATTCACGCATGGGGTAGGCGAGTAAAAAGCCAAATGAGAAATGTACGATTCTATCATAATGATTTCTTTGCCAGTGTAGCGTATCTTTTAACCAATACCCAAAAGGATTTTCGGCGTACGTATATTTTGCACCATAAATATGTAAGCACAAGTAAATGGTAATAAGTAAATAACTCAAATCGCTAAACTGGTGTTTTTTAAAACTAAAAATCAAGTAAATGAGAAAGCCAAAAACCAAGGCGTTTTCCATAAACCAATTCTTTATATCGGTAGTGCCTATAAAAGTGCTTACCCAAATAGAAAAGAAAATAACGCAAAAAGCAATCAGCCATTTGTTTTTTTAAAATGGGGTTCTGTAAGTAGAAATTGCATTGGAGAATGCCATAAGTAAAAGTTTTAGATTTGGTTAGATTGCGAATCTCGAATATTTTTTTGAACCGCAATAGCCCCAAATATAGCCAATACAAATGCAAATGCATAAAACCCTTTTTCGCTGGGCAGCAAGGTTGCATTAAACAATCCAACCGCAAGTAGAACCATGCACAGTATGGTGGCAAACCAACTCAGGCCATAATAAATATCAGTTACTGCAATGCCC
>JANMGS010000102.1:0-2646 GCA_031374745.1 Ferruginibacter sp.
CAACCACTTTTAGTTGTAGATGGTCTAATATCAAGACTGGGTAAATTTGCCGACATTAATCCAAACGATATTTCAGTTGTAACCATACTTTCTTCATGTGCAGCTACTGCTGTTGATGGCCCCGATGGAGTAAACGGAGCAATAGTAGTTACTACAAAAAATAAAACAGAAAGAAAAGAATTTAGGGATTATGCTATATGGCAACCAAATTTCTTTACAGATAAAAAAGGCAATGCAGCTTTTGAAGTTACTTATCCAGACAATGTTACTGGCTGGAAAACCTTTGTGATAGCAATGGATAAGAAACGGAGAATAGGCAAAACATCTTTTATTACCCAAGCATACAAACCCATAGTTGCACAATTAAATTTGCCTACATTTTTAGTAGAAGGCGATAGCAGTTATTTTATAGGAAAAAGTCTGAATTATACTGCTGATAAATACAATGTAAAAACGGAATTTTCTTTGAATGGAATTATTTCCTCTTCATTACAAAAAGATTTAATGGGCAACGATGCCAACATAGAAAAATTATTAGTTACAACAAATATAACAGATTATATAAAATCAAAATTTGCATTACAAACCACTACTGGTTTTAAAGATGGAGAAGATCGCATCATACCAGTATTTAAAAAGGGTACAGAAGAAGCCGTTGGTAATTTTTGGGTTTTACAAAACGATACGACCGTTTCTTTCTCTGCCATAAACGGAAAAACAGAAATAAATATCTATGCACAAAACAATACCTTGGATCTGTTGCTCGATGAGATAAAGCATCTCAAAACATATCCTTACGCATGTATGGAGCAAACAACTTCTAAACTTACAGGGCTTGCTATGGAAAAGAAGATCATGGAGCATTTGAAATTACCATTCGAAGATCAAAAAGTTTTTGATATGTTGTTACAAAAAGTGCAAAAAGCACAATTGTTCGATGGTGGTTGGCCCTGGTGGGAGGGTGGTAAGGCAAATTTTTATATCACAAATTATATACTGAATGCACTGTTGTTGTATAGGGAAAATCCATTGGTAGAAAGCAATATTAGAAACGGATTTTTATATCTACAAAACCAATTACCTCTTTTAAATAAATCACAGCTATTAGTTTCCTTGGTTACTTTAAGCGAAGGAAATCATCAAATGGATTATACAAAATGGATAAATAAAATAGATTTTGATTCTATTGTCCAGCATGAACAATGGCAATGGGTAAAAATAAAGCAACAGCAAAAAATGGAATACAAAGATGAATTGAAAAAACTGATTGATAAAAAAACGAGTACAATGCTGGGAGGTTTACATTGGGGTATTGAAAATTATAGATGGTACGGTAATGATATTGCCACAACAGTTATTGCTTTTAATGTTTTAAAAAATGAAACAGAATATAAAAATCTGTTGCCCAATATTATTCAATATTTTCTAGAGAAAAGGAGTGGAGGTTATTGGGTAAATACAGTAGAGTCTGCCACTATTTTAAATACCATTTTACCTGAAATATTGCAAACCCAAAAAGAATTTAGAAAGCCGGCAATCATAAACATTACGGGGGATTCTACTTTTATCATTTCTACTTTTCCATTTAAGTATTCCACAAAAAATACGACAATCAATAAATTAAATATCACTAAGTCGGGTGGGGGATTGGTATATTTTACTGCCTATCAAAAAGTATTTAATAAAGCTCCAGAACCTGTTGTAACCAATTTTATTGCCAGCACCTCCTTTCAAAAAAATGGGCAAACCATGGCAAGTATAAAATCAGGAGAAAGAATAAAAATGATTGTGACCGTTGACGTTTTAAAGGATGCGGAATTTGTTATGCTTCAAGTTCCTATACCTGCTGGTTGTTTGTTTGTAAATAAGAGCAATTATGCTGGTGGGGTTTATAGAGAATTTTTCAAAGACAAAGTAGCCATGTTTGCAGAAACATTGCCAAAAGGAAAGCATGTTTTTGAAATAGAACTAGAACCCAGGTACAATGGAACTTACAACCTAAATCCTACTAAAGTGGAACTCATGTATTACCCTACTTTTTTTGGAAGAAACGAAATGAAAAAGATGGCTATTGTGGAAAACTAATTTGAGCTTGTTTCAGTAAGAAAAAGAGTTGCCAAATACCATGGCAACTCTTTTTTTATGATTTTACCCCTCTATCAAATGCGGTACAAACCTACTTTTATTATCGGTTATCAAACTCTTAGCTTCCCGTATGCCCATTCCTGCTGGCTCTTGCCCTATTACCCAACTGCCTATTACTGGATAGTTATCGTCAAAATCGGGTAGCTCAAAAAGTTGCTGGTACACATAGCCTTCTTCGCCATATTCGCCATCGGTCTTTTCTACAATGCCATAATGCTTTACCATTTCTATATTGGCGCCCTCTCTGGATAAGATTGGTTTTTTTACATAATCTTTCAAATCATTTTCTTCAAAATAGGCGGCTAACAAATATTCGTGGTTTGGGTATAGTTCCCACAATATGGGCAGTATGGCTTTGTTAGATAATATCATTTTCCAACTGGGCTCTATCCAAAATGTTTTGTTGTTATCGGTTAAAATGTTATTGCCAAATTGTTCCGATGCCAACCACTCCCATGGATAAAGTTTAAAAATATTGTTGATGGGTTCATCTTCCATATC
>JANMGS010000104.1:0-1868 GCA_031374745.1 Ferruginibacter sp.
AGCGGGCATGGGTGCAGGAGCTATTTATAGAGTAAATGAAGGGGTTGGTATAAAATTCACTGCAACTTATTACGGCGTATTAAGTACTGAAAGTAAAGATGGAAGTAATAGAGATATTTTTAAAACACTCCCTAATCATGTAGGAATAAGTGTAGGTGCACATTGGTTATTGGATAGAGATAATTAATACTAATTATAAATATTAATTAGTCCAAATTGTTTCTGAGAAAATATATTTAAACCCACAAGTTTTTTTAATATCCTCTTTTGTTATATTAGCTGTAGCTTTTGTAATAAACTCACTCACTTCTTCGAGCGTATGATGTAGTTTGTTTGTAAATTTTCTTTTTAATATAGCCCACATATTTTCGGCGGGATTAAGTTCGGGGCTATATGCAGGTAAAAACAATAACCCAATATTTTCAGGTATTATTAATGATTTTGCTTTATGGAATGCCCCATTATCTAAAGTCAGGATATTATAAACATGCTCATATTTTTTGGAGAGCTCATCTAAAAATGCCTGAAAATTATTTGCATTGCAATGCGGCATTTCTAAGAGAAAACTATCCCCTGTGATAGGAGAAAAGGCACCAAATAAATATACAGTTTGAAAGACCTGATGGAAAGGGCAAATTGGTTTAATCCCTTTTGCTGTAAGTGCTTTGCCATTTCTTGTAAATAAACCGAACCTACTTTCATCTTGAAAAAATAAATTAACTTCTTTGTACTTAATGTCAGATGCCAGTATTATTTCTTCACATTTTTGGCTAAACTTTTTTTAAAAGTTTCTACCGCTTGCTCATCTTTCTTTACATGGCTTTTGCGAGCTACTTTTATTTTACTACCAAAATGTCTTTCTGCATATTTTACCAAAGTAATATATTTCATATCTTTTGAAAGTTCCGTTTTTACCCAGTCTAACAATTCAACATAACCACGTATTCCATTTTTAGGGTCTTTTAATTTTAGCTCCAGCTTTTTATGCTCTTCCATACTAACTATGCTGGCTTTAAAGCCTATACGACCGTCTGACATGATACCATCAATTCCACTTTGCTCGTAGAGTTTCTTCCATGATGTAATGCTATTGGGATCTACTCCTATACGCTTTGCTAAATCTCTTTTAGAAATTGCATTACCCTTTTCCTTTTTTAGTTCAATTAGCATTAATAGCCTTTTGCTTTTGGTATCACTACTGTTCTTTCTTAATTGAACTAGTTCTTTCTGGCTCTCCTTTATGATTAATAATTTTGCTTTTGACATTATATTTATATTTTAGTCCAAAGATAATAAAAAAAACTCTATTAAACAAATTGGATTAAAATTAAATTATAATTGGTATTATGTAAAAAATTTGAATATGTACTTATATAATGTTTTAACGGCTTCTGGTGTAGTAGCTATGACTTTACTATGGCTTAACCTATAGGGGGCATAGGAAAGAGGAAAGCTTTTTATCGAATCAAATAAGTATAAATTCGAATCATATCAATAATTTATTTTCGGATATTTATCGAATAATAACGTATCAATCTTATCGTTTTTGGAAATTGCCAACCCAATGACCGCTGCCTACTAAATATCAACTCAGTTCTTCCTCATTTTTTGTGAATTGATAAATTTAAAGATTGCGGAAGCGAAGAGGCCCTATAAAACAAAGTTTGTAAATTGTAAAAAAAATTATTTACAATTTATGATTTCGATTGGTGCAGAAACCAACCGATAAGAAAATTTACGATTTGGGTTTGTGTGGATACCAACTGAAAAGATATAACTCCAACAAACAATATTGGTCATTATTAAGAAAATTAATATAAAATGATTCTGTATTAAAATTTTTTCTTAATTTGTTTTCTATAAACCAA
>JANMGS010000123.1:0-4441 GCA_031374745.1 Ferruginibacter sp.
TTGGTTTACGAACACCCCACTGTGTACTACAAACCATGCTAAAATACAAAACCATTTAATAACAAAGGTTTAAGAATTTAAAAACCAAAATAATCAGGAAAAATGATGAAAAACAGTGGTTTTAGCTGCAATGTGGGTTAACTAAATAAACCGCCTTTTTTTAACCCTTTGTAACCTTCTCCTACTTTAAATCCATTGTTGTACACTTCTATTTTATAATTACCTTTTTGGAAGTCTGCATTTTGTTTCCACTCAAAACTTACGTTTTGTCTTTTGTTTTGTGTATAGTTTACATCTAGCTTTTGGGTGTATGGAATTTCTTGTCCGGTCCTTATACTAAAAGTACCTGATCCCAAAGCTTGAACGGCTATTGGGTTTCCGTCGGGGGCTGTGATGCATACGTAAATCTCTTTTTTACCACTTTCAGAAATCATGTTTTCATCCAAATCGAAACTTATGCGAAACTTATCTACTCGCTTAGAAACTTCGGTTACCTTTTCTTTGCCATTCTTTTTTTCGTTTAATCCTACAATAGTAAAATTAGAGGCGTGTAAGGTAGAACCAACATTTAATAAGTCTTCTTTTTGTTTTATTACAAGCGTAGAAGAATCATAATTGCGTTGAACCTTATCTCTTTGTTGTACAACTGCAGCTTTTTCAGTTATCAGTTGTGTTTTTTGTTGTTGCAATACATACACTTGTTCTTTGTATCCATCAATGTCTCCGTTCAACGATTGAATCAACCTTTTTGCTTCTGCCAATTCTGCTTGGGTAGCATTAGCTTTGCTTAAAAGCTGTTGAATTTTAGCACGCTTTTCGCCTATTTCACGGTCTTTTACTGTTATAGAACTATCCTTCTTTGCGTTGGATGTCTTTAGTTCGTCATATCGCATGGCAGCTGCATCTAATTCTACTTTTAATTGCTCTCTTTCGGTAGAAGTAGTGGCGATGATGGTTTCCTTTTGTTCTATTTTTTCTTGGGTTTTGTTTTTATCGTAAATGATATATCCCCAAGTGCCCAAAAGTGCTACAACCAAAACACCGGTAAGAATAGAACGTACGACTTTTTTTTCTGCTGGGGGAGCTGTTACTGTTTTTGGGGTAGTTTGCTCCGTTTCTGGATAATTTTCAAAGGCCATAATTATAATTTTTAAATTAGATAAAATTAAATTTTAAGAAACAACTAAATATTAATACAATATTTTTGTGTTTGCATCTACTTTAGCATATTTACGAATACTATGCCAATTATTCATAAAAAATATGTTAAAGGTATGAATGTGCATAATTTTAACTTATGAGCGTTGAAAAAATTATAGGGAATTGGAAAAAAAAATCCTTCAAACCAGTGTATTGGTTAGAGGGTGAAGAAGAGTATTATATAGACCAAGTAATAAATTATGCAGAGCATCTGTTATTACCGGCTGCTGAGGCAGAATTTAATTTGACCGTTTTTTATGGCAGAGATGCCGATTGGGCAGCTGTAATTAATGCATGTAGGCGTTACCCCATGTTTGCTGAAAAGCAAGTTGTTGTGCTCAAAGAAGCGCAACATATGAAAGACATAGATAAATTGGAAGGATACATAGCTTCTCCATTGCCCTCCACCATATTTGTAGTAGGTTACAAAGCCAAAGGGGTAGACAAACGTACCAAACTATACAAGATATTACAAACAAATGCAGAAGTACTTACAACAAAAAAAATAGCGGAAGGTAAAATGCAAGAGTGGATTATTGAACTTGCAAAAAGCAAAGGTTACAGTATACAACCCAAATCAGCGGCTTTGTTAGAGGAACACACTGGCAATGACCTTAGCCGTATTGTAAACGAAATAGACAAACTGTCTGTAAACTTGCAAAATAAAAAAACGATAGATGAGGATGATATAGAAAAATACATTGGTATAAGCAAAGAATACAATGTTTTTGAATTGCAAGTAGCTATTGCAAAAAAAGACCTTGGCCGTTCCATAAAAATCATCAATTATTTTGAGGCCAATCCCAAAGCCGTGGCTATACAAATGTTGCTCCCTGCGTTGTATGCTTATTTTAGTAAGATTTATGCAGTTTATGGTATGAACGATAAATCTGATGCAGTTTTAAAGCCTTTGTTTTATTTTAATCCAGTTTCGCTTTCACAAGCAAAAGACGCCATGAAAAATTATGGATATGCTGGTATTGAAAAAATGCTTTTGCTGCTTCATCACTACGATCTTAGAAGCAAAGGCGTTGGAGACAATGGTACACCAGGTGCTATGCTCATGAGAGAAATGGTAGCAAAAATGATGTTAAACGATAATTGATATAATTGGATTCCAAAAATAATGTAGCAATACTATAACCTAATTCAATTTTTGTAGAAGCACTTCGTGTAATTTACAATGATGATACTCTTCCATAAATTTTAATTTTTCAAAAATTGATTACAATAAAAAGAACAAAATCCGAAGATGTAGATTTTCGAAAGTTGGTATCCCTACTAGATAATGATTTGGCAATAAGAGATGGTGCTGAACATTCTTTTTATGCCCAGTTTAATAAAATAGATAGCATTAAAAATGTAGTTGTGTTGTATGTAAATAATGAAGCTGTAAGTTGCGGCGCTTACAAAGTATACAATGAAAATACAGTAGAAATAAAGAGGATGTTTACTAAACTCTCCTATAGAGGAAGCGGACTTGCAGCAAAAGTTTTAGGGGAATTGGAATCTTGGGCAATAGAAAACAACTATCAAAATTGTATATTGGAAACAGGTAAGAAACAACCAGAAGCAATTGCACTATATACAAAAGCTGGCTACAACATTATTCCAAATTATGGGCAATACGAACATGTAGAGAATAGTGTGTGCATGCGGAAGATGATATGAGGATTAAAATTTATTAAAGCTGATTTTGCGCAAATGTTTGTTGATAGAAAATATTACCAATGAACAGATTTTCGCCCGCTGGCTGTGCTGCGCAATAGATAAATAAAAAATGAAACAAGGCTTTCGAACGCCCCGCTTTTCCATATACTTATTGGTTCTACTCGGTCATCTATAGTTTGTGTTTGCCCATGTGCCTGACTTACAACGTCGGCTTGTTAGAGTTTAAAGTTGGCAAATGTAAGATGCTTGCTGTAAAATATTGGTCTGCGTCTAAATACAACTTCTCTACTACACCATCTTAAAATTTGTAACTATATCCCAACCTGAAAACCTGCGTTTCGTAATAATCAGTACTAATAAGCTTAAGGCCATTGCCGTTAATTTCTTTTTTAATCTTAAGTGTGTTAAAAATATCGCTGGCATTAAAAAATAGTTCTCCCTTGCTTTTTTGTATTTGCCTTTTTATCCCCATATCTACAGAAAATCTTGTATCTATTTTGCCTTGTGGTATGATATCGGGTGCTAAATAAATGCTGGTTATTTGTATATCGGTTTTCTTTGGTAAATGGAAAATACCATTGAGTTTAATATTACCCGAAGTGAATTGTTCTTTACCTGCTGTATAAGTTGAAACTACTGGATATTTATTTTGAATAGTAAACGCATCAATAACATTACGATAGATATTTACATTAGTATTGAATGAAAATACCTTTGAAAAGTCTTGTTGTAATACGATTTCAATACCTGTATTACTGCTATGACCTGCATTTTGAAATACGGTGTAAATTAAAGTGCTTGGGGGAACTTGCGTTGCTATTCTTGTAATAGTTCCTTCTGTACTGCGATAATATAATGCAGCATAGAAGTAGCCTTTTTTTACATTCGTTTTATAACCCAACTCATAAGAATTGGTAAACTGTGGACGAAGTGCAGGGTTACCTACTTTTATAATTTCGGCATCATCATATTTAGGAAAAATACGAATATCCACTTCGTTAGGCCTATCAACCCTTCTGTTGTAAAACAAAGAAATTTTATTTTGGTCATTTATTTTATATGCTAACCTTACATTGGGAAAAGGCTGTGTATAATTGTAACCATCGCTCTTATAAGTGTTGTGGTTTGGGTTCACTTTGTATTGTAAATCCACATACTCTATCCTTAATCCAATTTCGGCTTCTATCTTTTTACTTTCGTAAACATAGTTACCATAAACTGCTGGAATAATTTCTGTGTAAGTAGCTGCTCCACCTGCATTGATATCTAAAGGTGAATTTAAGCCGGGCTTAAATTGCATATTAGTTGGTATATCCCGATATCGAAACTTTATGCCTCCTTCAATTCGTCCATATTTTAAGGGCTTTACATAATCAATGTTAAAATCGGCTACGTGTTCATCGGATAATAGCTTAAAGGAATCCAACCCTGTATAAGTGGTCAAGGTATTTACGAAATTATATTTTTCATCTTCTCTGTGGAATGTATAATTGAAACCGATATTTAATAAATGCCCTGCCTGTTTAAATTTATGCTGGTAAGCTATTGATGCAACAGCCGTCGTTTTTAA
>JANMGS010000124.1:0-2485 GCA_031374745.1 Ferruginibacter sp.
TTGGTTTACGAACACCCCACTGTGTACTACAAACCATGCTAAAATACAAAACCATTTAATAACAAAGGTTTAAGAATTTAAAAACCAAAATAATCAGGAAAAATGATGAAAAACAGTGGTTTTAGCTGCAATGTGGGTTAAAGTACCATTGAGTAGCTAGGCTCTGTCAAGTACAGTTTTTAATAGTTAGCAAATTAATTCTAATTTTTAAATTCTTGTAGTCCCGGCTATGCTCAGCAGAAAAACTTTTATCGGCTTTTATTGTTGCGTAGATTGTGTATGAAAAAAACTTATTGAGGCAATTGAAAATAACGTTCACCATTAAGCCTCATAATGGTATTCCCCAAGTGCCATTTCATATCCATTGCTGGAAAAATATCTGCAATAAAAATATAACCCAAGCGATTGCAGTTTATGAAAAGTTGTAGCATGGTTGTTTCGCCTGCAGGTGCAATTGTATTAAATGAATCATCTGTACTTGAAGAAGGTTTGTATTTGATTGAAACCAGTTCTTCGCCTAGTTTCGTGTCTCACGAAACTTTTTCTTTCTCAGCAATGTCATCCATATGAAGTCGGCGGATTTTTTAATGATGGGTATTTTGGATTGAAGGGATTGGCGCTTGAAACCATGCATCGAAGCGGCGGATTAATGGTGAGACTGGGTTTCGATTTGTGGGGACACATACCGATAAAAAAAAGGCACTACTGAAGTTACAAATTATATTCGCCACCGTTCCAGTAAAGTATTTCAAAATCGCCTTCAATTTTTATCGAGCAATTGTTGTTAACTGTAATTTTTGTTACTCGCATATCAATATTTTTTCCTTGAAATTAAGTGATTACTATCTTTTGTTTATTTAAGCGATGCAATAAATAGTACCTGAAAATAAGGGTTGATATTCTTCTAGTACATAAGTAAACTTCTATAAAAAAAGGAGGCTATTTTCATAGCCTCCTTGATAAATGGAGATTCAAATATTTTTAATTAAGTTTCACTAGCTTAATCATTTGACGGTTTGAGCCCTGTATTACTTCAGCTATGTAGGTTCCATTAAGCAATTTAGAACCTACTTTTATGTTGTTTGCCTTCGAAAATACAGTCTCCACACTCCTCACTTTTCCATTTATGTCCATTATCCTAATCGTTATTGGCTCATTACTTTTACTCATTACCCTAATATTGAAGTCATAGGCCGTTGGGTTAGGAAATACGCTCACGCTGAAATCAGGTTGCTGCACTTCTACAATTGGTTCTTCAGAAACAATCATTTCTTCTGCCTCGTGACCTTTTGATATTAACGAAGTTGAACCAGGTGTTGTACTAAAGCAATTTTGCTGGCATGGGCCCAAGTAACAGTTATTATGGCCATTGCTACCGCTGGTTAAATGTGCATTCAGCGCATTCACACTAATACAAATGTTGTTTGGATTATTTGGATTGCCTGGAGGTACATGACATACACTGAACTTAACATTATTACCATTACCCGAACATACAGCGGCTGATAAAGGTAGTACGTTGATGGTGATACTTAAAGAACGTTTACATCCCTTGCTGTCGGTTACAGTTAATGTATAAACGGTGGTAACTGTTGGGCTGGCAACCGGGTTAGCAATCAAAGCATTATTCAATCCCGTTGATGGTGTCCATTTGTAACTATATCCAGGAGTTCCGCCTGTTACAGTTGAACTCAGGTTAACACTTTGTGGACCAAATGGACCTACACCAGAAGTTGTACCGGTGTAAATGGTTCTCGTAGGGCCTGCACAAACACTAATATTAATCTCTGGATTGCGGGTAACGGTTTGTGTTGCCGTACTGGTGTTTCCATAAATATCCTTGGCGGTCCAAGTAACAGTAGTTGTGCCTACAGGGAAGCAGGCCGGCGCATTACTGGTTAATGACTGCACAGCGCAATTATCGGTAGCTGTTACACCAAGGTTTATGGTGCAACCAAAATTATCGTCTGCAAAACATCTTGCAATATTCTGAACCGAAATTACAGGCTTCTCTTTATCAGTTACAGTAACTGTAAAACTACAGGTTGCTGTATTACCACTAGCATCTCTTACAACAAATGTATTGGTGGTTACACCTACAGGGAACACGCTTCCGCTGGCCAATCCAGCTGTTTGTGTTACTACTTTGTTGGGACAATTGTCAGAGGAGGTTACACTATAACTTACTGTTGCTCCGCATACACCCAAATTATTGTTCACCGATATTGGTGCATTACAAGTGATGGTTGGGTTTTCGGTATCATTCACCGTTACCGTAAAGCTGCAGGTGGCTTTATTTCCACTCGCATCGGTTACTACAAAAGTGTTGGTAGTTACACCTACAGGGAATACACTGCCACTTGGTAAACCTGCAGTTTGTGCAACGGTTTGTCCGGCACAATTATCTGTTGATGTTACTGTATAAGTTACTACTGCACCGCACTGGCCTGCACCAATTGTGAAGAGCAATGATGCAGGCCAGTGC
>JANMGS010000204.1:0-2290 GCA_031374745.1 Ferruginibacter sp.
ACTTTACCAAATAGCCCTTACACTCGTACCCAACATTGGTGATGTACGAGCGAAAGCACTCATAGAAACTTTTGGCGATGCAGAAACCATTTTTAAAACAGCTAAGAAAAACTTAGAAGGTATTGAAGGCATTGGAACCATTGCAGCAAATGCCATAAAAAACTTTACCGACTTTACAATATGTGAAGAAGAAATACATTTCATAGAAAAAAATAAAATTAGTCCTCTTTTCATTACAGACGAAAACTACCCACAACGGTTACTCAATTGTTATGATAGCCCCACCATACTATATTACAAGGGTAATGCAGATTTAAATTGTAGTAAGATTATTTCTGTAGTAGGCACCCGAAATAATTCTGATTATGGTAAGCATGTCTGCGAAAAATTAATAGAAGAGTTGGCTGCACAAAATGTATTAATCATAAGCGGGCTTGCTTTTGGAATTGATAGTATTGCACACAAAGCTTCCCTAAAAAATAAATTAAAAACGGTGGGCGTAGTAGCGCATGGTTTAGATAAAATATATCCTGCACAAAATAAGCCATTGGCAAAAGAGATGTTATTGCAAGGTGGATTGCTCACCGATTTTATGAGTGGCACCAATCCTGACAGGCAGAATTTTCCTCGTAGAAATAGAATTGTAGCAGGCATGTGTGATGCACTTATAGTAATAGAAAGTAGTGCAAAAGGAGGAAGCCTTATTACAGCTGAACTTGCCAATAGTTATAACAAAGATGTATTTGCCATACCCGGCAGAGTAAACGATAGTCGCAGTGAAGGTTGCAATTATCTAATTAAAAACAACAAGTCTTTGTTGATTACTTGTGCAGATGATTTGTTGCACATGATGAATTGGAAAGATGCCCCTAAAAAAGTGAAGCAACAGAGAGAACTTTTTGTAGAGCTTACCGCCGACGAAAGGATAATAACAGACATACTTCATAGCCAAGAAAGTATTCAAATAGATCAATTATATTTTAAAAGCGGTCTTAGCAGCAGTGCAGTAGCCCAGGCTTTGCTTATGCTGGAAATGCAGGGGCTGGTAAGTTCATTGCCTGGTAAGGTTTATAAATTGCTTTGAGTAAATAAAGGCTAAGAAACCAAGGTGTACATTTAAAATTGTCGCATATTCATTCACCGCAGAGAAATGAGTTAAAAGAGACTTCGCAAAAAATCTCTGCGTAATCTCTCCGCTCTCCTTTTCTCTGCGGTTATTTTTTTTCGCTGTTATCTGCTTTTGAGTGCACCCATTTGAAATACACCCAAAACCACGCACCTCCATTTTCCATCAACGTTAAACGCCAACCGCTGACAGGGCTAGAGCCGTTGTAAGGGTTTTCCTCGCAACATTTCAACAACTTTGAACAAATTTTCAAACAACCTCCTTATCTTTGCCTATGGCAACAAGAAAATCTCCCACAAACAATATTATAAACAAATTTTTTGGCGAAGGGCTCACTTTCGACGATGTATTGCTTATGCCCGCATACTCGCAGGTACTCCCACGTGATGTGAGCATACATACCATGCTCACAAAAAACATTACGCTAAATGTGCCACTATTAAGTGCTGCAATGGATACTGTAACAGAAGCTACCTTGGCTATAGCATTGGCAAGAGATGGCGGGCTGGGTATTTTACATAAAAACATGAGCATAGAGTTGCAAGCAGAGCAAGTGCGCAAAGTAAAAAGAAGCGAGAATGGGTTGATACTAGACCCAATAACCCTATCGCCAGATGCTACGGTGGGCGAGGCATTGAAGCTAATGATAGAAAATAAAATAGGTGGCATACCCATTGTAGATGCACAACATAAATTAGTAGGCATACTTACCAATAGAGATTTACGATTTGAAATAAATAAGAAAATTAAGGTAAGTGAGGTTATGACCAAAGACAATCTGATAACTGCCCCAGAAGGTACAGATCTAAAAAAAGCCGAACTTATATTTAAGAAAAATAAAATAGAAAAATTACCTGTAGTAAACAAACAAGGCAAACTGATTGGTCTTGTAACATTTGGAGATATACTTAAGTTAAAAAGTCATCCAAATGCTGTGAAAGATTCATTTGGACGATTACTCGTAGGTGCAGGAGTAGGTATAACAAGCGATACCATGCAACGTGTAGAAGCATTATACAAAGAAGGGGTAGATGTAATTTGTTTAGATAGTGCACATGGCCATACCAAAGGAGTAATAGAGATGCTGAAAGCCATTAAAAAAACATATAAAAATATAGATGTCATTGCTGGAAATATAGCCACAGCAGCTGGTGCAAAAGCACT
>JANMGS010000236.1:0-8481 GCA_031374745.1 Ferruginibacter sp.
ATTTCTAATGGTTTTTGGGGAGCCAATAGTTTTTCTACAACCACAGCATCGGCTGGTATTACAGCTAATAAATTTCTAACTTTTCAATTACAATCTACCAACGGAAAAAATGTTAGCTACAATTCAATTGATAGTTTTAAAATAAGGATTGCATCGGATGGGCCTATTGCTTACCAAGTAGACTACCAAATTAATGCTGGTGCATTTATGCTTGCAGGCATATTAACTGGCCCCACAGCTGTTACAGGCAACTATACGCTCAACCCTCTTGACTTATCTGGAATTGCTGCATTGCAAAATGTACCACCTACGTCAACAGTAACATTTAGGATTACACCTTATAATGCTAGCGGAACAGGAGTGTTCTACTTTGGAGCTGGTCCATCTGATGTAAATTCAGATTTTAGCATTACAGGTAGATTATTCTAGGAAATTGTATAAATGGAAAATAGCTTATAAAACAACTGAGTTTCGTTAGCGAAATTAAATTAATGAATACTTTGAAAATCATAAATGAGAAAATAAAAAGAGAGATTGCAAGATTTTAAAACGAATGAACTTAAAAGAAAGTTCAGGATATAAAAATGTGAATTTATCCAATTTTGTTTCGGGCATTTATATTGGGTGTAGCAAATTCGGAGGGTATTCAAACAAATAAATTTATTAAACAATAAAAAAACATATTGTACAAACAACAACCATATAACAGGCACAAATACTTTTTTCAAAAAAAAATGAAGTTTATTTTTCTTTTGAATGCAGTGGTGTGCATGCTATTGTTGTCTTTAAATGTTTTTAGCCAAACGATCAAAATCGCCAAACCAAACATTGTTTTAATATATACCGATGATGTAGGCATAGGTGATATAAGTTGCAATGGCACTTCTATTATTAAAACGCCCAATATTGATGACCTTGCAGCAAATGCTGTACAATTTAAAAATGTACACACAACCTCTGCTACTTGCACTCCATCTAGGTTTTCGTTGCTTACAGGTTCTTATGCATGGCGCAAACAAGGTACTGGTATAGCACCCGGTGATGCAGCTTTAATTATTCCAACAGATAAAGAAACATTGCCTGCCATGTTGCAAAAAGCAGGTTATACAACTGGCGTTGTAGGAAAATGGCATTTAGGTTTGGGACCAAAGGGCGGCCCCGATTGGAACAATGATATAAAGCCAGGCCCAAAAGAAATTGGTTTTAATTATTCCTTTTTATTACCTGCCACAGGCGACAGAGTGCCTTGTGTGTTTGTCGAAAATCAAAAAATTGTAAACTTCGATAAAACTGATCCAATTGCTGTAAGCTATACTGCACCTATCAATGCTACAGACCCAACTGGTAAGAAAAATCCTGAGCTATTAAAAATGCAGCCATCGCACGGGCATAATATGAGTATTGTAAATGGGGTAAGCCGAATTGGGTATATGACTGGAGGAAAAGCTGCATTATGGGTAGATGAAGAAATTGCAGATGTGTTGGTAGAAAAGTCAATCAAATTTATTGATGACAATATTAAACAGCCTTTTTTCCTCTATTTAGCCACACATGATATTCATGTACCTCGTATGCCAAATTCACGCTTTGTAGGCAAAAGTGGTATGGGACCAAGAGGTGATGCCATTTTGCAACTTGATTGGACAGTAGGAGAAATTGTTGCCGCACTTAAAAACCGAAAACTGCTTGAAAAGACAATCATCATATTTACCAGCGACAATGGTGCCGTAGTTGATGATGGTTATAAAGATAGTGCAGTTGAAAAATTGGGTAATCATAAACCCAACGGTATTTTTAGAGGGGGTAAGTACAGTGCATTTGAAGGAGGAACCCGGGTGCCATTTATTTTGTCATGGAAAGGAAATGTAACCAAGGGTAAGAGCTCCAACGCATTGTTAAGCCAGGTAGATTTATATGCTTCTTTGGCGGCATTAACGGGGCAAACAATAAAGAAAGCTGATGCGCCAGATAGCAAAAATTATTTAGCTAGTTTTTTAAATAAGTCTGAAAAGTCTAGATCCTATGTTATTGAACAATCCATTAATAATACACTTTCCATTATCGTTGGAAAATGGAAATACATTGAACCTTCCGACGGTTCGGCTATCAACCAAAATACAAATACGGAGTTAGGCAATTTGAAGTCGCCACAATTGTACGACCTTAAAAACGATCCTGGTGAAAAAAATAATATAGCGGAAAAGGAAATTGAACGAACCCGGCAATTAAAAGAGTTGCTAGAGAAAGTAAAAAAAGATTTTGATAGTGGTTGATTAAAATTTTAGAAGGATATCATCAACAAAATAGTTTCATAAAAAAAAATAAAAAATACATACATGAAGAAAATAAACCTAATAATTGTTTCTGCTTTTCTTACAACTATAAGCTGGGGGCAAACATTCTTAGATGACTTTAACTACAAAACAGGAACCGCACTCACTGAAAATGGATGGAATATCATTTTTAGTAAAAGCGTAGAAAATGCAATTACCGTAAATAGTAGCGGATTAACCTATGCAGGTTCGCCGGCATCAGGTGTAGGTTTTAGTGTAAACATGACGACAAGTGGCCAGGATGTTGGCAAGTTTTTTAAGGCGGTTACTACTGGTAGTGTTTACATGTCTTTTTTGGTAAACGTAAGTGCTGCACAAGCTGGTGACAATTTTATCGGTATAATGAATGGCCTTGGACCAAACCCGGGCGTAGCAGCAAGGGCTTTTATTAAAAAAAGCGGAAAAGGATTTGTATTTGGTCTTGGTAAATCTGCGATAACTTCTATTCCTTACGAAAACACGGTAAGAACATTTGGAACTACCTATTTAGTAGTGGTGAAGTATACTTTTAATAATGAAAACACTACCGATGATATTGTTGATATGTGGGTTAATCCGGTATTAGGCGCTGCAGCAACTACTCCTCAACTTTCAATGGGTGCCGGTGTAAATGATGCTGGTTCGGGGCTAACTGGTGCTTGCTTAAGGCAGGGAAATCCAAATACTGCACCCACTTTGCAAATTGATGGAATAAGAATAGGTTCCACTTGGGATTTTGTAACAGCTTTTGATAATAAAAATAAAAATTAGGTCTTAAAATTTATCTAACATTAAATAACAAACAAAACAATATGAAAAAAATCAACTTATTTATTATTGCTGCCTTACTTAGCTCTTTGAGCTGGGGGCAAACTTTATTGGACGACTTTAATTACACTACGGGTGATTCATTGAAAAACCTTGGTTGGACAGTAATAAATACATCAAGCACAACAGTAAATGCGTTTACTGTAAATAATGCTGGATTAATTTATCCAAATTCTGCATCTAATAATGTAGGTTTTGGAGTAAATATGGTCCCAGGAGGTACGTCACCACAGCGAGTAGGTAGATTTGTATCTGGCATTACAACTGGTACTGCATATATGTCTTTCTTTGTAAATGTGAGTGCGGCTGGAAATAGTACTACAGTAGGAAGCAATTTTGCTGGGATTATGAATGGTCCTTCACCAAACCCGGGTGCTTCAGCAAGAGCATTTATTAGATCTGTTGTTGGTGGTGGTTTTAATTTTGGTGTTGGGAAAAACTCCATTACGCCTGTATCCAATATTAATTATGAAAGTACAGTAAGAACATTTGGAACTACTTATTTGGTAGTATTAAAGTACACATACAATAGTGCAAGTTCTCTTGATGATCTTGTTGAAATGTGGGTAAATCCAGCACTAGGAGTAGCAGAACCAGCTGCAACACTTTCTACAGTCGCTTTGCCAGCCGCTGCTCAAACTGATGGAACTTCTCTTACAGGTCCTGGCTTTTTTCAAAGGGATGCAGCTTCACCAACTTGTCAAATTGATGGGGTTAGATATGGAACAACTTGGGCTTTTGTAACTCCAATAGCAGTTCCAACACTTACAGTATCCCCATCAACGCCTCTTACCATTGCAACAGTGCCAGTAAATACAAATTCTCCTTCGGTATCTTTTAACCTTGCCGGTACTTTTCTTACGCCAGCGCCAGGTAATATTACAGTTGCTTCGCCTAATCCTGCTTTTCAAGTGTCTAGCGATAATACTAATTTTTTCAGTTCTTTTAACATTCCTAATACAACGCCTACACTTGCTGCGATACCTGTTTACGTTCGTTTTTCTTCGGCTACAGCAGGAGCAGCAACGGTTAATTTAACCATAACCGGTGGTGCTGTAGCAGTGCCACCTACAGTAACAGTAAACGCAGGGGCGGGTACTCCATTTTTTAGTAAATCTACTGGTAGTCTTGAGGTTGTAGGTACTTGGGGTACAGTAGCAAATGGTAGCGGTACTGCACCAGTCGATTTTGTTACGGATTACCAAATTTTTACAATTTGTAACAGATCTACCTATGAGTTGCTTGATAACTTCCAGGTATTTGGCATGGGCTCAAAAATTGTTGTTGGAAATGGAACGGACCCTATAAATCTGAAGCTGCCAGCAACCTTTACTATACTGAACGATGTTGATCATAAGGTTGATTTAAGTAACAATGCCACATTAGAAATTGCCAATAAAATATATCGCAGTTCTGGTCCTGGCGATTATAGTAAAACTCCTTTTCCTTATTTTGGAGTAATGGATAATAACAGTACAGTGGAATACTCTTGGAATGGCACAGACATAACAGATACAGTGCGTATTCCAGCAGAAACATTTGGCAACTTAAAATTGGTTAATGGACTTAAATATTTTTCATCTGGTTTTGCTTTTGCCAACGGAACTTTAGACATTACCAATGTTGTGGGTCTAAATGGCACAGGCAATGGATCTGCTAGTATTCTTGTAAGAGGTAATGTTACATTGAATGGCTCTTCTTTTGATGTTGGAACTATTGCAGATGCAAATAGAATTAATTTGAATTTAGGAGGAGCAGTTACGCAAACATTAAGTGGGGGTGATTTTGTTGTCGGTCAATTGAGAACGCAAGCTGTATCTCCAACGGTTCCAGCATTTCCCTTAAACATTGTTTTAGGTGCTAATACCAATTTAATAACGGGGACTACAACAGCCGGTGGATTTAATTTACAACAACCAACACATAGCCTTTCTTTGAACGGCAATACACTCACAATGAGTAATGGATCTACATTTTTGTCGACTAACCAAGGTACAATTAGTGGTACTAGCACTTCCAATTTAATTATTGATAGAACTACTAGCTCAACTGCTATAGGTACAGCTCGTTTTGCAGCAGGAGGCCAAGTACTCAATAACTTTATTTATAATTCAACTGGTGCAGGTACTCATAACCTAGTACTTGCTGCGCCTTTAACGGTAAATGGTATTTTAAGTTTAAATGCTGGTAATATACTACTAGGTGCCAACACCCTTACTGTGGCAGGTACCCTCAGCGGTGGATCTTCAACTGGTTATATTGCAACAAATGGTACAGGACTTTTAAAAATTAATGCGGTAGGTGCAACTGGTAAAACTTTTCCTGTAGGACCAAGTACAACACTTTATCATCCTGCTACAATAACCAACACTGGAACTTTGGATAATTTTTCGGTAAACGTTGCTTCAACAGCTCCTCCTTGTGGCGATCCAGCATCCAGCGTAACGGCAAGATGGAATATTACAGAAGAAACAATTGGTGGGTCTAATTGTACCATCTCATTGAATTATACTGGAGCAGCAACTGGTGCTGTATATTCGGCAGCAGCAGCTAAGGTGGTAGACTGCGGTGGAAGTGGTCCAACATACTACGGCAATGGGTCAGTAACGGGTACTACAGCAACCGGTACAGGCTTTACTTCATTTTCTCCGTTTGGTATTACAAGCAACTTAGCGATATTGCCTGTTACATTTATCAATTTTTCTGGTAGCCGCACAAGTAACGGTAATAAACTTACTTGGGTAACGGGTAGTGAACAAAATAACCTCGGGTTTGAAGTACTTCGCTCACAAGACGGACAAAATTATACCAGCATTGGCTTTGTAAATACTCTATCATCTGGTAGCAATACAAGTAACCTTACCTACAATTTTACTGATGGCAATATCATTAAAAGTGCTACTCAATATTATAAGTTGCGCCAAGTAGATATCAACAATCAAAGTAGGTATACTGATATAGTGAGAATAAAGGGAGAACAAGTTGCCATATTTACCATTGATGGCATTGCACCAAATCCTGTACAAAACATACTCACTGCCAGCATAAGCAGCCCCTCTAAAAGTATAATAAATTTACAAGTGTGGGATATGATGGGAAGAATGATTCAACAGCAACAGGTTATCGTGCAAGAAGGTAATAATGTAATTCCAGTAAATGTTTCATCACTTGGAAGCGGAGTTTATCTGCTCAAAGCTATTTTTACTGACAATAACCAAATCCCTGCTATAAAATTCGTAAAGCAGTAAGTATTATATGTTGTGATGATAACAACTTAAAAGAGCAAAGAGTGTATAGTTGATCTATGGAAAGCTAACAGGATATTAAAAGTCATTTTATATCTTGTTAGCTTTCCTTTTTAGTTTAGAAATATACCTTATTCCTGAGATGTAATTACTACCAGTTCTCCTATGACTGACCCTCTTGCAGCTTTTTTCTTTTAACATTACTGGGGAAAAAAATTCGGATAATTGTATGGGTATTACTATTACTTCCATATCCTATCATTCAACTTCTAGAACAAGTGCAGCCTATGCCCATTATATTTTATTCTGATTTTTTTTTAAAGAAATCTTTTCTGCTACTCCCAATGATTTTACTATAATTATTAAAAGTTGAACAAAATATAAAAATCTATATTTTGTTAGTCAATTTCATTCCATATTCTGCACTTATCTTTGCCAAATGGCAGAAGATTTACAAATAAATAAAGGGACAAAGGAGGAACAATACACAACCTTATTACCACAAATAAATGCAATAATAACGGGTGAGCCAGATCTTATTGCAAACCTTGCAAACATAACTGCAGCATTAAAAGAACAATTTGGTTGGTTGTGGGTTGGGTTTTATTTGGTAAAGCAAGACGAACTTGTGCTAGCGCCTTTTCAGGGGCCTATAGCTTGTACACGTATAAAAAAAGGCAGAGGTGTTTGTGGTACTTCTTGGGCAGAAGCCAAAACTTTAATTGTGCCTGATGTAGAAAAATTTCCTGGCCATATTGCTTGTAGTAGTTTATCTAAATCGGAAATAGTGGTACCCATTATTAGAAACAATGAAGTGCTTGGGGTGTTGGATGTAGACAGCGAATTGTTAAATGATTTTGATGATGTAGATGCAAAATATCTAGAAGAAATTATTGGATGGATACAACGCTGAGTTATCGTTAGATAATTTTATTTATTAAACTCCATTGTCTTTCCATCCCCATAAATACCTACAAGCATAAGTTCTATATGGGCTCCACTTGGTAGATTTCTGTAGCATTTTTTCTTTCATTTCCTTTTTATTTGTCTCATCAATTTTAAATAGCTTACACATGGCTTGTTGTATGCCCAGATCATCTATGGCAAAAATGTCTTCCCTGCCAATGGTAAACATCAACACCATTTCTACTGTCCATTTGCCCACGCCTTTTATTTGTGTAAGCAACGCAATAAGCTCCTCATTACTCATTTTATGCAATTGTGCATCTTTTAGTTTTTTTTCCAAAAAGAAATAACAAACATTGTGAACATAATTAGCCTTGGCATTGCTAAGGCCAATGCTTCGCAAAGTTTCAAAAGGAGTTTCTGCAACTTGTTTTGGGGTGGGAATTTTGTTTTTATAAAGCGCCAAAAAACGTTGTTGAAAAACATCCGCAACTTTTGTACTTAGTTGCTGGCTCATGATTGAATTGCATAAATGTAAATGGATATTGTTTCGTTTATTGAGTATAAATGGCTCTTGTAATTCAATTATTTTTTTTAATTTATTATCTTTCGATAAATGAGCTATGTGTTGCATGGGTTTTATTTGCGCTAATATCCGTCATTTTTTGTAAATATTTTCGCTCAAGTAAATCTAGCTGTCTGCCCATGTTTTAAAGTCAGCTGTTTTTTCACGGCTTATTATTATTTCTTCACCTGGGTTTATATTTTTTAAAACTACTTGCAGCCGGTTATTGTCATATGGCTTTATTTGTTCAATGGCATCTATATGCAAAATTATTTTTCTATTTGCCCTAAAAAATAATTTGGGGTCTATTATTTTTTCTAATTTTTCCATAGTGGCATTTTTTATATAGCGCTTTCCATCCCTAGCTACCAAGTGTACAATTTTATCGTCTGCAACAAAACAAGCTACCTCATGCACAGGTATAAAATAAACCCGTTGCCCTATTTTTGCTAAAAAACGATTCTTATATTTTGATGTAAGATTTTCTTTTACATAAGCCAGCACATCCTCAAAATTATTTTGTGTATTATTATTTTGTGTAAGCATTTTGTACTTGCCAAATGCATTGGAAAGTGCTTCGGCAGTAACTGGTTTTAATACATAATCTATACTTAGCAATTGAAAA
>JANMGS010000246.1:0-5407 GCA_031374745.1 Ferruginibacter sp.
GCTCCTTTCTTTGCTTCAAATACCCACCTTACCAATGTTCGTGCATCTTGCATATTTCCTACACTAAAATCATTCTCTTTTACTGTTGTTGGAATTTCTATAACTTTTAATCCGTTTTTAGAAGCATAATCGGCAAGTTCTTTCGAACTTTTGTTTGCCGAAGCTTTTGTAGCGGCAATACTTGCTGCATTTACTGTTTCATCGCTTGGGATAATGGTTTTTGCTACTATAGCTATTTTATAAGCTGGCTTAAAATTTGTTTGATTTAATATGTCTATTATGTGATAACCAAATTGTGTTTTTACTATATCTTTTGTTCCTACAGGTTTTGTAAAACAAAAAGCGTTAAACTCTCCTACCATTTGCCCATATCCAAAAGTACCCAAATCGCCCCCTTTATCTTTACTGCCATCTGTAGAATATTTTGCTGCCAAAGCTGCAAAATCTGCCCCACTTTTTATTGCTGTAAAAATACTGTCTGCTAATTTTTTTGCCGCAGAGTCTGCCATGGTTGGTTGACCAGTTTGTGGATCATTTGTACCTATTAATATATGACGTGCTTTTACACTGTCTGGAAGCGACTTCGTTCCCAACACTTTTGCAATACTATAATTTTGCCCATCTAAAAATGGACCAGAAACTACACCCACTCCATATTTTACCATTGTATCTTTTACTGCTGAGGGTATTCTCGATAGGGGTAAATAATCGTCTACAAAATCTACCGCAGAAGTGTTGCGTGCCACAAATCCTACAGCATTTGTATCTAATGCAAAGGAGGCTTTTAAATCTTCTACTACTTTTTTTGCATTGGCACTATCTGCTGCTGATGGGTTTTGGCTAAAACTTATATACGAAAATGTTCTACCGGCTTCTTGCTTAAACATATCTTTATGCTTAGCCACATATGCATTAATATCATCGTCTTTTACTGTAACCGCACTATCAGATATTTCGTTATAAGGAACAGCTACATAAGAAATAGTAGCAAAGTTTTTTTCCTCTGTTGCATCTTTTTCTTGCATCCAGCTAGGGTAGTACGCTGCAGCATTCATCATCGCACTATATTTAGAAAAAGCGGTACTTATTTTTAAAGGCTCCAATATTTGCGCATCTATTGCTTCCCTTTGCTCCCCTTTAAATTTTTTAATGTTTGTAATTGCCTCTGTAGCTTTTGTTATATCTAATTTACCATCGGGACCCATTAAACTTCTTTCTTGTAAAAAAGGGTTTGATTGCTCATTACTTAATAATATATATGACAATTCCTTAGAGGTAAGGTTAATACCCAATTTATCAGTTGTAGCATAAAATACACTTTCAGATACCATTTGATTCCAAACCTGGTCTCTTATTCTTAAAACATCTGCACCCGATGGTTGCTGACCACCTCTTTGTTGGGCTTGTTTATTTTCTTCTGTTTTTACTTTCTTATTAAAGTCATTTAGTTCAATGGAACTCCCATTTATTTTTCCTATTGTATTACTTGTAGGCCTATTACCTCTGGTATTAGAATCCATTAAAATAAAACTAATTAAAGCTATCGCTATAAAAATGGCCATTATAACGCCGCCCTTGTCTTTAATACTCTGAATAATTTGCATTTTCTTTATATATTATTTTTGGATGGCAAAAATAGGGTAATTAATAAGTATTAACAAATTGTGGATAAAACCAAGCTTTATTGATCTTTTATAAAAAATAGTCTTGTTCTTTTCATTTTAAAGAAAAGAATAATATATACCAAAAATTGCGACTTTTTTTGTGCTTTAAACTGGCTATTTATATGGATTAAAGGGGCTTATCAACATCTTTTGTGGATATCCGATTTTTTAGGTGTATAAAGCTATATTTTAAAAATTCAATATCGGGAAACTGTGGGAATAAATAATATACTTTTCTCCTTAAATAACCAATCCTTGTTTTTACTACCATTTTACGAGCATACAATTAACACAAACTAAAAAAATATGTTTAACTTTTTTTTCCACTGGGTTTTTTATTAACAGATGTTATTTCATAAAATCGAATAACTGAGCAAAGTCAATAAACAATACTTGATAACAAAGTAACAGCACAAAAATAAAAATTGTTATTTTTATGTGGATTACTGTGGATAAACCAAGGTTTTTAGTTTTCCTATAGTTTTTAAAAACGACTTTTACACAAATTAACAGCCCTAGTAGTAATAAAGGGTTATATAAATAATAAGTATTAATACATATTATGGTAGATATTAACACACAAATTGATTTTGAAAAAAATATTTCAAAAAATGGTTTTTTAAATTTGGAACTAGATCCAACGCTTGATCTTTTTAAAGAAATTGAAAATTTAAAAAAAGAGAAAAATGCCATCATCTTAGCGCACTATTATCAAGAACCCGATATACAGGATATAGCTGACTTTATAGGAGATAGCCTTGCGCTTGCACAAAAGGCACAAACTACCACTGCTGATATGATTGTTTTTGCGGGCGTTCATTTTATGGCAGAAACTGCCAAAATCCTTAACCCTACCAAAAAAGTTTTGTTACCAGATTTGAATGCGGGTTGCTCATTAAGCGATAGTGCGCCGCCATTGTTGTTTAAAGCATTCAAGGATAAACACCCAGACCATATTGTAATTACTTACATAAACTGTAGTGCAGGTATGAAGGCATTGAGTGATATTATTTGCACCAGTAGTAATGCCCAAGCAATTGTAGAGAGTTTACCTGCCGATCAAAAAATTATTTTTGCACCCGATAAAAACCTTGGTGCCTGGATAAACAAACAAACCGGTAGAAACATGGTTTTGTGGAATGGTGCTTGCATGGTACATGAGAATTTTAGTATGCAAAAAATAACCAAGTTAAAATTAAGGCACCCTAATGCTAAAGTGATTGCACATCCAGAGTGTGAAGCACCTGTTCTTGCGCTTGCTGATTATATTGGCAGCACTTCAGGGATCTTAAAATATGCTACAAAATCCGATGCACAAGAATTTATTGTAGTTACAGAATCTGGTATTCTACACCAAATGCAAAAAGACAATCCAACAAAAACTTTTATACCAGCTCCACCCCAAAGCAATTGTGCTTGCAACGATTGCCCATATATGAAATTAAATACATTAGAAAAATTATACTTGTGCATGAAGTATGAATTACCAGAAATTAAAATGGAGGAAAACCTTCGCTTAGCAGCAAAAAAACCAATGGATAGGATGCTGGAAATTAGTGCTTCGTTAAATTTATAATTACAACGTTGTATTTATTTCTATTTTTGCAACCAATTTTTTAAAAACGCAAAATTACGTTTTGACATGTCTATACCTTCAGTTGATTTAGCAGATTTTTTAAGCAATGATATAAATCGGAAAAATGAGTTTGTTCAAAAATTAGGCAACGCTTACGAAGAAGTGGGATTTGTTGCAGTAAAGAATCACGGTGTGCCAGATGAGTTAATTGCAGATTTATACCAATATGTGCAAGAGTTCTTTTCACTTCCATTAGAAAAAAAGAAAGCGTACGAAATTGCCGGACTGGCAGGACAAAGGGGATATACAAGTTTTGGAACGGAACATGCCAAAGGAAGTGATGCGCCAGATTTAAAAGAATTTTTTCAATACGGACAAATCGCAAGGGATAATTTTAAAGAAGAAGCATACCCAGATAATGTTCGTGTATCCGAAGTAGCTCCTTTTAATATTACTTTTGATAATGCATATCGAGCATTTGAAAAATCTGGTACAGCTATGCTACAAGCCATTGCTTTGTATATCGGTTTAGATGAATTTTATTTCGATCAGTTTGTGTTTAATGGCAATAGTATTCTTAGAGCCATACATTATCCACCAATAA
Organism: Ferruginibacter sp.; assembly: GCA_031374745.1. Taxonomy (GTDB): domain Bacteria; phylum Bacteroidota; class Bacteroidia; order Chitinophagales; family Chitinophagaceae; genus Ferruginibacter. The sequence goes on from JANMGS010000246.1 coordinate 3,845, forward strand.
CACATGAACCTGCTAGCGCCATACGTGCAGAGCAACATGAGGATATAAATCTCATTACACTGCTTGTAGGAGCTTCTGCTGATGGTTTAGAGGTGCTTAGTAAGACTGGGGAGTGGATAGGGGTAACGTCGCTTCCTGAGCAGATTGTGGTTAATGTAGGCGATATGTTACAAAGATTTACTAATAATAAACTTCGAAGCACTACACACAGGGTAGTTAATCCTGCAAGAGAACTATGGCATACCAGTCGGTTTTCAATTCCGTTTTTCCTACACCCAAAGAGCAGTATGAGTTTGCGTTGTTTAGAAACTTGCATAGACGCAGAACACCCCATTGCTTATAAAGATGCAACTGCAGGTGAATATTTAGATGAAAGATTAATAGAAATTGGATTAAAGAAATAGTCCCTTTATTAATATTTGTACTATGTTAGGCTACCTTTTTGGTGGCTTTTTTTTACATGTTTTGTTTCGTTGTATGAATGTTTTATATTTGAAAGACCAACAACGTATTTGAAGTTACTAAGACATATACCATTTTTAAAGACTGTTTTTTTATATAGTCTTACTGCTTTTGGTGGCCCACAAGGTCACCTAGGAATGATGTTAAAGATTTTTGTATTAAAACATAAGTATATAACAGAGGAAGAATTAATAGATTATAATTCTTTTTGTCAATTGCTTCCCGGTGCTTCTAGTACACAAACCATTACGTTAATAGGTTTTAAAAGAGGAGGTGTAGTATTGGCTATTATTACATTACTCATTTGGATTTTACCTGCCTGTATTTTAATGGGAGCATTGTCCTTTTTATTGACACTTTTTCCTGCAAAAAATTTCACACAAGATTTATTTCAATATGTGGAACCAATGGCAATTGGGTTTTTGATATTTGCCGCTGTGAGGGCTTTTGGTTTTTCCATTAATAATTTTATTACAATGGTGATAATGATCATATCACTTATTGTAACATTTGTCTTATTTAAAACACCCTGGATATTTCCTATCCTTATTATTTGTGGTGGTGTTGCTACAAGTTTAAGTAGTAAGCGAATTCCAGAAAAGGAAATAATAAAACCAAAACAAATTAAATGGACAAATATTTGGTTGTTTGTTATGATATTTCTAATTGCTGGAATATTAAGTGAAACAGCCCGGAAACAACAATGGGGTAATAGAAAAGCGTATAATTTATTTGAGAATTTTTATCGTTTTGGAAGTTTTGTTTTTGGCGGAGGCGATGTGTTGCTTCCAATGATGATTGACCAATATGTAGAAAGGCCCAATGCAAAAAATAATATAGACGACGAATCTATTATAAGCATAAGTAGGGCTGAGTTACTTACTGGATATGGTTTTGTAAGAGCTATTCCAGGACCTGTATTTTCTGTTGCATCTTTTACGGGCGGGATAGCAATGAAAAAAAAGGGAACCGGGGATCAACTACTTGGTTGCGCAATAGGAACAGTAGCTATATTTTTACCTAGTGCATTACTGGTACTTTTCTTTTTTCCTGTTTGGCAATATTTAAAAAAGTTTGTAGCTATTTATAGAGCGTTGGAGG
>JANMGS010000289.1:0-5260 GCA_031374745.1 Ferruginibacter sp.
ACATCGTCGAAACTTTGGCCAATAAGTCCTGCCGAATCTGCTTTTTCAGCTAATTCAATAACAGGCATTGCTCTTGGAATATGCGCATTGGTAAAATAATAAGCGGCATCGGAGGGAAACAATGTTAAGATATCTGTTACATCTTTATCTTTTACAAATCCGAGTATAAAATGATATTGGGCTGTTGGGTATGTTGTTTTAATTTGATTCAAAACCTGTATAATACCATCTTTATTGTGGGCAACATCGGTAATTATAGTAGGGTTTTGTTGTAAAATTTCCCATCTTCCTCTCAAGCCTGTCATTTGTTTTACTTCCAATAAACCTTTGTTTACAGCTGTTTCAGGTATTTGGATATTAAGATTTTTTAGTTGTTCAATAGCTTCTAAAACAGTACAAATATTCTTGGCTTGGTATAATCCAGTTAAGCCCAGCGCAAAACTTTTATTTTTGCAGGTCATTACTTCATGCACCTTGCACAAAAGGACATTATTTTCGAACTGTACAGATTCTGTAATAAACATTTCTTCTGCAAAAAATATAGGCGCATTTTTAGTAAGGGAACTGTCAATAAATACCTGCCTAGTTTCTGGTAAAGTTTCCCCAACAACAATGGGTATATTTTCTTTTATGATACCCGCTTTTTGTGTGGCTATTTCTGCTAAGCTATTTCCTAAAATATGCTGATGATCATAACCAATATTTGTAATAACAGATAAGATGGGGGTTATGATATTGGTACTATCCAATAAGCCACCTAACCCTGTTTCTATTACAGCAATATCTACTTGCGCTGCCGCAAAATAATCAAATGCCATGGCAACGGTTAGTTCAAAAAAGGAAGGATTTATTTCATCGGACTTTTCTTTCGTTCTAGCTACAAATTCTACCACAGCCTCTTCTTTTATCATTTCACCATTTACCCTTATTCTTTCTCTAAAATCTTTTATATGTGGCGATGTATAAAGCCCGGTTTTATAACCAGCACTTTGCAATATGGCTGCCAGCATGTGCGATGTACTGCCTTTGCCATTTGTACCAGCAATATGTATTGATTTAAATGTATTTTGTGGATTACCAATGCTATCGCACAGTGCTATCGTATTATGCAAGTTTGCTTTGTATGCAGCACTGCCAATGCGGCTAAACATGGGTAATTGGGCGTATAAATAGTCGAGGGTTTGTTGGTAGGTCATCTGTTTTTTAAAACTAAATTTCTTTTTGCAAAAATAGATTTAAAAAGATAATAGTATTACAATTTAAGGCTGTGCTTTTTTCTTTACAAAAAAGAAATACAAAACAAACCATGCCAATATATAAGCACCTAGGCCACTAAGTAAACTGTGTAACGAATAACCTGGAAAATATGGAGACTTAAACCAATTGGTCATAGTTAAAAGCCTTTTCATAAAAAAAAGAAAGAAGAAGCCAATGGCAATATAGTTTGCTTTGTTGAGTGTCATTTTTTTTAATAAATATAGGAAAAGATTATTTAACATTAAAGTTAAACTGAACAGTAACCATACTTTCTTCTTCTGCTACATCAAATTTCATGCTTTGCAAATATCCTTTAATAGCATTGGCATAGGCAGCGCTTGTACTCGTGCTTCCTTGCCCTATCCTTATGAAAGTACCTACACCCGCAGGAGTTACTTTAATAACTGCATTTATGGTTGCTTTATCTAACTCACCAGTAAAAGAGTAATAACGAATTACTTTTCTATTTCCACTAATTACTTTTGGGCCTCCCACTTTTCCGCCAGGTTTTGTACCATAGGAATCTTTATTTCCATTAGGGTCACCAGCATCGCCTTTGCCATCTTTATTATTGCCTTGCATGGTATAGCCATTGTCTTGGGTTGCATTGTTTCCACCAGCTTTGCCAGGCCCATTATAAACAACCTTTGGTACTCGGGGTTTGGGTACTGGCGTTACAACTGCTGCGGGGGTTGTGGGCTTAGCTGCTGGTTTTACTATTGGTGTAGGGTTTACAACTTTTGTAGGAACGGCTTTTTTTACTGTCTTTACAACAGGGGCTGCGTCTTCGGGCGCATTATCATCTGGCGTAACATTATCTTCAGCCACAGGCTCATTGGCAGCCACAGGTTGAGCTGCTGGTGGGGTAGGAGTTGTTTCTTCTTCGGGCGAACGTTCACCCTTTATAAGCGGCTGTTCTTCCCCAAAACCTTCATCGTTGTTACCTAAATTTATCTCCATCTCGTCTTGCACAATAGGAGGCGCTGGAGGCAATACCTTCCAACTTATAAAAATAAAAGCTATCAACAATAAACTACATATTGCAGCCGTATAGATGAATGCTTTTCTGTGTCTTTCTTTGTCAAATTGAGTTGCCATACAATAAAGTTAAAATTCTCTTTTTAAATAGATGGAAAAAATAGCAAATATGCATAGAGGTAAATAGGATTTTAACATATTAAATACTATTTCTAACACAAAAATGGCAAAAATTGCTTTTTACATTTAAAACAATGCTGTTAACTTTGAGAAAATCTTACACCTAAAATATATAATAATGTTGCAAAAGTTTCTACTATCATTCCTTTTTATCTCTTCATTTATTAGCGCAATCTCACAAAATATAAAATTGCCAAGTGGCATTGAATACAGATATATAAAAAAAGGTACAGGAACGCAAACTGGTAAAATGGGAGATTTTATAGGTTTAATACTACGCAATACTTGCAGTGGTCAAGTACTTTTTGATACAAAAAAATTTAACAAAGGGCTAGACGCACCTGTAAATTTCCCGATACAAAAACCTACCTACAATGGAGATGTAAATGAAGTGTTGAAATATTTGCACGAAGGAGATAGTGTAGTGGTAAAGATAGCGCAGGATTCGTTTTATAGGGTACCACAAAATCAACGTAAAGGTATAAATCCTGGCGAGCCAGTAATATATTATATAGGCGTGCACTCTATAAAAACGGCAGCACAAATAAAAAAGATCCAAGATGATTATAAAAAATCGATGGCTGAATATGAGAAAAATAAGGCTGCATTTAAAAAACAACAAAAGGAACAACTATTACAACAAAAAATGCAAGCTGTAGTTGACAAAAAGCAAGAGGTAGAAATTAATGCATATTTTGCTAAAAACAATATTAAGAATGCAACAAAATTGGCGTCGGGTGTATTTGTAGTTATAGATAAAGAAGGCAATGGTGATTATATTAAACCCGGCTACGAGGTTACGATGAATTATGAAAAGCAAAACCTTGACGGTAGAAAATACGATAGCAACTTAGATTCTGTATTTAATCACCTTACCCCTTTTAAAGTAAATACCGGGCAAGGTCGGTTGATTGCCGGCTGGGAAGAAGGGATACAGAAATTTAGAAATGGATCGAAAGGGCAAATCTTTATTCCTAGCAAATTTGCTTACGGCAACAATAAATTTGCTATGAGACCAAATGATACCATACCTCCAAATACCATCATTAAAATTGATCTAGAAATTGTAGATGTTGTAGATCTTGCTAAAGTTGCCAAACAATTAGCCGAAAAAGAAGACACTGAAATACAAGCATTTTTAAAATCAAATAATTTGATAGCCACCAAAACTGCATCTGGCCTATATTACATAATTACACAACAGGGTAAAGGTAATTCTCCCGCTTCAGGCGATGAAGTAAATATGAATTATACAGGCATGTTTTTAGACGGAAAGGCATTTGATAGTAATGTAGACAGCGCTTTCGGCCATGTAAGTCCTTTAAAATTTCCTTTAGGTCAAGGTAGGGTTATAAGAGGTTGGGATGAAGGTATTGCCTTGTTAAAAGCTGGAAGTAAAGCAAAATTTATTATACCTAGTGCTATTGGGTATGGCGCAGGTGGTTCTGGAAAAATTCCTGCAAATACCATTATGCTATTTGATGTAGAGTTAGTAGATTTCAAAAAAGCAACTGTTCCTACTAAATAAAGTTGTAATTTTTATAAAAGATTAATGCTGATAAAATATTATTAGCATTAATCTTTTTTATTTAACAAACCCATTTCATTCTTATCGAAAAATAAGATCAAATAAGTTCATCTAATCTCTGTGCTATTTCTTATTTTCTTATCCTTCTAAATCCTTCCAATCCGTGTCATCTGTGTTCCCCAAAAATCACCGCCTCCCAAACAACAAACTACCTATTCTCACCATATTGCTACCACAACTTATTGCCAAAGCATAATCATCACTCATACCCATACTCAAAGTGGTTAAAGGGATATTTTTTTCGGTAGCAAATGTTGAATATATACTATGCAAATGTTCAAATTCTCGCTTTACTTTTTCTTTATTGTCAGTAAAAGTTGCCATGCCCATTAAACCGATAATGTGTACATTTTTAAAAAGATCCATATCCAAATTCATCAGTTCTGTTTCGTCAAAACCAAATTTTGTTTCCTCTTCGGCTATATGAACTTGCAACAAAACATTAATGGTACGACTGTTTTTAGCCGCCTGCTTGTCTATTTCTTTCAATAGCTTTTCACTGTCTACACTTTGTATCAAATGTACAAATGGAGCAATGTATTTCACCTTGTTGCTTTGTAAATGCCCAATAAAATGCCAATGAATATCGGCAGGCAATTGTCCCTGTTTCTCCACCAATTCTTGTACATAGTTTTCACCAAAGTCACGATGCCCCAAGTTATAAAGGGTATGAATATCACTTACAGGCTTTAGTTTGGAAACGGCAACAAGCGTTGCATTTTTCTCTTGCAAGGCAGTATTTATTTCTTTATATATTTTTTCGTTTACCATGTGTTAAGAGGCTATTTTTTGCCATGAATAATTTTGAATAATACGGAATAAGTAATAACAACCTATGGCAGATAATGGTATGAGTGTAGCTACCAACCACCAAATTTTTAATGCTAGATAATGCAACCCTACCAATGCAGCTATAACGAGCATTTGTAAGATTGCTTTTACAAATTTGCCTGTTTGTTTTTTTAAATTAGGTTGCATACTAAAAGGTAAATAACTTTTTCCAATGTGGGAGAGCAGTAGGAAAATTAAAACATTATTAAATATACCCAAAATGAAATCATCTATAATTTTATAACCCCAAACATAATAAGAGAAGGCAAATAATAAGATTACAATGGGTACCAAAAACCTTACCAATAAAGTTTTTAGTGCTCCACTTATTAAACTACCCGGTTTCTTCAAAGGCCTAGAAAGATAAACCCATGAGGCAGCAAAGTTTTCATTGAATGCAATTAAAGCAATGGCGGTAGAAATGGT
>JANMGS010000520.1:0-1893 GCA_031374745.1 Ferruginibacter sp.
GGCAACACTTATTTCAGTTCTACTAACAATGGTTTTTATTTATGGGAAGCAAACGGAAAACTTACGCACTATAATAAATGGGATGTAGAAACTACTTCTACTGATCGTACCGACAATACATTGGTTGCATGCCTAATAGACAAAGAAGAACATGTATGGTTTACAGGTAGCGAAGGTTTGTATGAATATATAGCAAGCGAGAAGAAAATGGTTCACAGGGCAATTCATGCTAGCAACGGAATACCTACACTATCCAATGCAAATTATATAGCCCAAGATGATAACGGACATTTTTGGATAACTACACGAAACAATGGCTTGTATGAGGTGTATTTTGTAAATGGGAAAGAAATATTAAATAACTATACACAAGTTTCCAATATTGGATTACCATCTGACTTTTTAATAAAAGTAAAAAAAGACTTAAGAGAAAATATATTATGGATAAGTTTTAGCAGTGGGCTTTGCAGATTTGACCCAAAGCAAAAAAAGGTTATCAGTATTTTAAAAAAGCAAAACGGCTTAGCAGAAGATGGGGGCGGTTACTCATTTAATATTATGCCAGATAACAAACTGGTACAATTACATTATGGCAACATGAACATTATAGATTTAGACAAATTTAAATTTAATAATAGGGCGCCAGCTATTTTCTTTAATTCTATAAAAGTACAAAACATAGAAAAGCTATATGAAATAAATGAGCAGAACCCGAAACTAATGCTTGCCCATAACGAAAACTTTCTTCAGATTGAATTTGCAGCACTCTCTTTTAATAATAGCAATCAGAATAATTATGCCTATAAATTGGAAGGTATAGATAAGGATTGGGTATATGCTGGCAATAAAAATAGTGCAACATACGCCGGTTTAACGAGTGGAAACTATATTTTTAAAGTAAAAGCGGCCAATAATGATGGCGTATGGTGCGAACAATCATTGGCCCTTCAAATTAATATCAAGCCCATATTCTATAAATCTTGGTGGTTTATATCACTGCTCGTTTTGTTAATTGCTGCACTATTGTACATGTACAATCGCATGCGCATCGCACAGGTGCGAAAAGAGGAAAAACTAAAGGCAAGCTTTCAGCAACAAATAGCTACAACCGAAATGAAAGCGCTGCGGGCACAAATGAATCCGCATTTTATTTTCAACTCACTCAATAGTATTCAAAAATACATTTTACAAAACGATCATTTTGCTGCATCGCAATACCTTACCAAATTTTCGAGATTAATACGATTGATATTAGATCACAGCAACCAAAATAATATTTTACTGAGCAGCGAATTGGATTTACTAAAATTATACATTGAAATGGAAAGCCTTCGTTTTGACAATAAATTTAATTATGAAATTATTATTGATAAAGAGGTGAATGCCGAAACAATTGAAATTCCATCTATGTTAATACAACCTTACGTAGAAAATGCTATTTGGCATGGGCTACTTCACAAAGATGAAAAAGGCAATTTATTGGTACAATTTGAAAAAAATATGGAAGATAATTTAGTAGTTACTATTACAGATAATGGTATTGGAAGAGAAAAAGCAGCAGCATTAAAGAGCAAGCAAGTGCTTAAAAAGAAAAGCTATGGCATGCAGATAACCGAAGATAGAATTGATATCATAAATAGAACACAGCTTATACATGCTACCTGCACAATTGTAGATTTAAAAGATGAAATAGGAAATGCAATTGGTACATCGGTAATATTAACCTTACCTATTAAACCATTAAATAATTAAAAATGATAAACATAATAATTATTGATGACGAAACCAACGCCTTAGATGTTTTAGAAATGCAATTAAATAACTATTGCACAGATATAAATATTTTATGTAAATGCGATGGGGGCGAAAAAGGAATTACTGCTATAAAAAAAT
>JANMGS010000313.1:0-2340 GCA_031374745.1 Ferruginibacter sp.
CCTAGGGATGACTTTGGTTATGTATGGTGCTATATCAAATTGGTCCTTACTTGCTAACAGGGTTCGTTTTCATATGGTGGTCCATGTGAAAACATTTCCAAGAGGGAAATTACTAGCTTCAACGTTTGATTTCTAGAGAATTTGATACAGCTTCCGGTTGACAACAGACAAATTTGTCATGACATTAGGTATAACATTATAACATTAGATATTGAAATGTATCATAAAGATTTAAATTGTTTAAAGTTTTAGTGCTGTTGTTTGATAAATTGTTCAGTTATTCGTCAAATTTGCACTGCTAAATTTGTAGAGCAAAAGTTTTAATTGTCGCAACTTGAATTGAAATCTGATTTCAGAGTCGCTGTGACACTGAACATACTCGCTCTGCGGCGAATATTGACTCTCTGCAAGCTGATGACTAAACTGGAGGTATGCTCATAGAAATTTCTAACATAGGTGTTTCAAATGTTTATATTTAGCTAATCTGTACGGATATTGATTGCAAAATGCTTCGATTTTTACACTGAATTGCTGGGCTGCATCGTTCAAAATGGCATCGTTTTTGAAGCATTTTCAGTTATATCGTCTCTATTTGTTTGAATTTTGTAATTATTGTTAAACTATTGAATAAATTTGGATTCTAGATTAGTGAAATCTTTCAATGTAATCTTTAATTTGTATTTACGCTTCATCGAAAATACATTTGCGAGTAGATTGCTCTTTAAAGATTGTGTGTTTGGTTGGCCTGCCTCTTTAAGCATGTGTTTTGTTTGCACACTGTTCAGGCATTCGTCCACGTGTCCACTGCCTACGCAAACTGCAACCTATCGCACATCGAGGAGGTGGTCTACCCGCCCCCCCTGTCGCCCTCACATATATTGGACGCCATGGAGTGAGTGGACATACGCTAAAATTTTGCCGCTCGCTCTAATGATAGATATTAACTTGATTCTGAATCTTGCAGTTTAGATTACTAGATACTTAATTATCACAAAGACTGAATACGGATTTAAGGATTTACATTTTTAATTTACTTTGGTTAATTAATCGATAGAATATTTGATGTATATGTTGATTTAGGTGCAGATGGGCTGAGAGAAAAAAATGGTAAACGATTTTATGACAACATTGATTCTTTAAGTTATTCGTTGGCGAATTTATTTAAAGAGAAAAATACGGCAGAATACAAGCAAGATTTGCAACAAGCTTTTAAGGATAAGGACAGGTATTATCTCTTAAAAAAGAAAATGACTTTTGATCAATATTTGTTGCTAAGAGATTTTCCGTTGGTAAGGCTTGGTCGCAACAAAAGTGGTTTTATAATAGATGCAAAAGATAAAAGAATAAATCCTTATGTTTTGCTAGCCAATAGAACGATTGGTCTTTCTCGTCAAAACTTATCTAAAAATGTTGGATTAGAATTAACCTATGATAGTTTGCTTAGGGGCAATAATGGGCAGCGTTTTATGCGTTATGTAGCAGGTGCATATATGCCTTTGGAAGGTTCTGAACTCGATCCGGTAAATGGAAAGGATATTGTAACAACGCTTGATACATACATACAAGATGTAGCAGAAAATGCCCTTATGAAAATGATGGTGAATAATAATTCTTTGCATGGAACTGCTATTGTAATGGAAACGGCTACGGGTAAAATAAAAGCGATAGCTAATTTAGGTAAACAAATAAATGGAACCTATATAGAAGATTTTAATTATGGTATTGGTAAAACTACTGAGCCTGGTTCTATTTTTAAACTCGCTACTTTAATGAGTTTGTTGGAAGATGGATATGTAGATACAAATACCGTGGTTAATTGTGAAGGGGGCGTAAAATCTTTTCATGGTTTGAGAATCAAAGATTCGCATTTGGGTACTTATGAAACAACGGTAAAAGAAGCTTTTGCAGCAAGTAGCAATGTAGCATTTGCAAAATTGGCTGATCAATATTATCAAAGCCAACCCCAAAAATTTTATGACCATTTGCATAAAATGAGGCTGGATACTTACACCGGTGTAGATATTGTTGCTTCATCTGGTTTCCCACTTATAAAAAAAGTAAAAAAGTGGGGTGCCACAACCATTCCTTACATGGCGCATGGTTACGAAGAGTTGGTAACACCTTTGCATATGCTCACGCTTTATAATGCAGTTGCCAACAATGGCAAATTGATGAGACCCTATTTGGTAAACGAAATAAAAGATTTTGGCGTAATACTCAAAAATATTGAACCTCAAGTTTTAGATCCTCAAATATGCAGCAAAGAAACACTTGCCAAGTTGAAGGAATGTTTGCTAGCTGTTGTACAGGAAAAACATGGAACAGGTCATAAAATATTAA
>JANMGS010000325.1:0-3675 GCA_031374745.1 Ferruginibacter sp.
CCCCGTAAGTGTGTTAAACAAAGAAGTTTTACCGCTGTTGGGGTTCCCTACAAGTGCTATATTTATTTTATTACTCAATAGATATTATTAAATGCATTGCAAAAGTAAGGTTTAGATTTTTGTACAGGTTACGATTTAGAGAATTGTGCCCTGGTATTGCCGAGAAGCTTTGAAGGCGTTATCTTTGCCAAAAGAAAGGAAATGAAATATATTTTACTAGGATTAATTTTTGTAGCACAAACAATATCGGCGCAGAAACTTGATAAAGGCGATAAAAAAGTAATACAAAGTTTACAAACTACCATTAATTTTTTAGCAGATGATAAATTGGAAGGCCGCAGGACAGGAAGTGTTGGGGAAAAATTGGCGTATGAGTTTATACAAAAAGAATTTAAAAAAATTGGCTTACAAGCTATTACCACAGACAAAACTTATATTCAAGCTTTTGATGTAAATGAAGGAAGAGAATTTGAACAAAAAAGTAAATTAATAATAGGCGACATAGCGTATACTCCAAATGAACATTTTTTTCCATTATCATTTTCTGGCAACTTAGCAGAAACAAAACTTATCAGTATTGAAAAGCAAATTGCATTTTTTGACATAGGTGACCTGCTAAAAGAAAATGAAAACAATCCGCACTTCGATTTAAAAGATAAATTGATTGGTATATGCAATGATCAAGCATCAAAGAATAGAAAGTTGGTTATTTTTAGAAATAGCAGCAACATAAAAGATGATTTAAGTTTTGATGCAAAAGATAAAACAATGCCTTTACCCATTGCTGCAATATTTGTAAAAAACCAGTTGAAGGAAAAATTTGAGGATGGTTTAATTTATGCAACACTTACAATAAATATTAATACCAAAACAAAACAAGGGCACAACATAATCGGTTACATCAATAACAATGCTACAAACACCATTATCCTTGGGGCTCATTACGATCACTTAGGATATGGTGAAGACCATAACTCTTTGTACGCAGGAGCCACACCAATGATACACAATGGTGCAGACGATAATGCAAGCGGCACAGCCGCATTGATAGAAATGGGTAAATGGCTTAAAAATTCATCTTACAAAAAGTACAATTATTTATTGGTTTCTTTTTCGGGTGAAGAGCTGGGTTTATTTGGATCTAAGTACTTTGCAGACCATGCTGGGCTTGATTTGAAGACCATTAATTATATGATAAATATGGATATGGTGGGTAGGTTAAACGATAGTACGCATGGCATTACAATTGGGGGTTATGGTACGTCTCCTACCTGGGGTTCCATCATAAAAAAAGAAGATGCTTATTTTAAGGTGAATTTGGATAGCAGTGGCAGCGGGCCTAGCGATCATACCTCTTTTTACAAAAAGGACATTCCTGTTTTGTTTTTCTTTACTGGTAGCCACAAAGATTACCACAAACCAAGTGACGATGCAGATAAAATAAATTATAAAGGCGAGTTGCAGATATTAAAATATATACAAAATATTATTGCACAAACGGATAAAATGGATAAACTTACTTTTACTAAAACGAGAGAAGTATCTATGGGTAAGAGTACCTTTAAAGTAAGTGTAGGCATTATGCCAGATTATACTTTTACAGGTAATGGAGTAAGGGTAGATGGGGTATCTGAAAACAAGCCTGCACAAAAGGCGGGTGTAATTGCTGGCGATGTTTTAATGCAACTAGGCGAGCATAAGTTTAGTGATGTACAAAGTTATATGGGTGTTTTAAATAAATTTGAGAAAGGGCAAACGACCAATCTTAAATTGATGAGAGGCAAAGAAGAGTTGGTATTGAAAATAACTTTTTAAAGCCCTTTTACCCTTATTATCTCCAGAGAGGTTTTTGACAATTGTAAGTGGATTATTGAGGTAAAGATTGTTTTAAGACTATTAAAATGAGTAGAATCCAATATTTTTAAAACTTTGTGCGTTTGTGGTAAATTGTATAAGCATGAAATTAAAAATAGATACCGAAAGCCTTATTGATGATTTCTTTGATAGCACTTGCCTATTGGGCATTGTGGCGCCCATGAAAGATTACTTATTTACATGGCATATCAATCAAGCGCTAGGTTACCATTTTAAAATAAATCATGGCTTAGAAATTCAATTAAGAAAAAAAGAGCGGAATTATTTTTTCTCTATTTATGAGTATCTTGTTCCAGGGTCTAGTATGGCCCATTATTTATACAACAATGAAGATGATGGGGAATACCTTTTGCCCGAGTTTAAACACTTAGATTTTCTTTGGCTAGCCAAAGGAGAAAGAATGGAAAGAAATGAAGTGCAAAGTTTGCTACAATCTTTAAAAACATTGCCCTCTGTACAATTGGTTACAGAAATGACCAATGAGAAAATAAAAAATAAACAGTTTTTAATATTTTAAATAAACTATTATGTGGGAGGAAGAAAACAACAAATTGTATAAAAAATTTGCTTTCAAAAATTTCATTGACGCCTTTTCTTTTATGACTAAGGTGGCATTCTTAGCTGAAAAGGCAAATCATCATCCAACATGGACAAACACCTATAATACTGTAGAAATTTGGCTTAGCACGCATGATGCCGATAATACCGTTACAGAGAAAGATAGAAAACTTGCTATTAATATCGACAATGTTTTGGCCTAATAATTTTGGTTTATAAGCCTAAACAGCATGAATAAAAAAAGCCATTACAAAAATCAATTTGTAATGGCTTTTTTCTATAGGAATACGTTTTAAAATTTATTTTGTGTCGTTATAGAACAATGAAAATCGAAACTATGCTGCTTTTAGACCTACTTTAAAAGCCAAGCTAAAATACGAAAAGGAATCTCCTTTGCTTTCATTGCCTGAAAATTTCCATTTTTTGCCAAAAGCAAATGGGGGATGGCTAGCACTTCCAGCTGCTTCGCCTACGCCTATATAGGTATCATGACTTTCTAGCCTAAAGCCATAAGACATTCCTTTGTTTAAATGAAGGTTTGGTATTTTAAATGACACCCATTTGCCATTGCAACTTTCATTGAATGCTACATTGGAGGTTGCCAATGATGGACCCCAACTTTGGTGCAAAGGATCAAAAGAATGCAAAGTCATGGCTACTTCTCCAGGGTTTGTAACAATGTTCGAAAATACTTCAATTGTGTCTAAATCGCCTTCACTTGCGGCAATAAATGTTTGACCCATAACGATTTCTTTTGCATCGCCTTTTCTATGACCTAACCAAGATGTAGCGTTATTGGTTAATTGTTGAATGGATTCAAAAGATGCCGAAAACTGGTTTTGTGCTTTCATAAATAATTTATTTTAATGATAAAAAAACAACAGTAGTCTGGTAGAAAAAAATTAGGGTATTTGTATAACACTTAAATGCAACAATTATTGTGCAGAAACGTAGGAAATTAAATAAATGGCAGTTAGTCTTTTGTTAAATACGAAAATTTAATTCGTATAGAAAAGTAAAAAATTTTTACAATCTTATTTGTATATTGAATTATTGTATTAAAAAAAATCCTGCAAACGAGCTTGTTTACAGGATTTACATCATTTGAACTGGTTAAATGTCTTATTTTATAGGCAAGCTTCGCTCTACAAAACTTCTCAGCATATTAGCTATACCATTTGCATCTATTCCTATCTCGTCATATAATTGCTTAGGAGTACCATGCTCCACCAATCTATCTGG
>JANMGS010000529.1:0-2001 GCA_031374745.1 Ferruginibacter sp.
TACAGCTTCATTACTGCCAATCTGTTTCCAAGCAGCACCACTATATATTAACTCTACGGTGGTATTTGGCTGAATGTAAATGGGTACTAAAAACCCTCTAAACATTGTGTTGTTGGTAATAATTACATGTTGGCCATCTTCGGTAGCACCTATAAAGGCAATATTAAAATCGCCGGTGGGTGCACCTATTAAAACATGGTGAGATCTATTGCTGTTTAACATTACACTTGTGCCAGAAACAGTTGCATTTTCTGATCGTAAACGAAAACCACCATTAACATCCAAAGCAGCTTTGGGGTCGGTATTATTAATACCCACATTTTGCGCAAATAAATTCGTAGCAAAAAATACAATTCCTAATAAACTGTAAACCTTTTTCATTATTAATATTTTTTTCAAAAATGATAAAAGAATATCATGATAGCAATACCATAAGAGGTTGAATGCATTTGTTTATTACTACTCAAAAGAATCCCACTACAACATTTTTGTTATAATAAGCCAAATATATATGTAAGGCAACAGTTTACCTATAGCAGATATGTGGTATATTGTGCTTAGAAATCAAATGTAAAAAACTAACCCGAATGCAATTAAAACCTGTATTGCCTAGTGAGTTTACTGGCAAAATGCTACGATCTAAAGAGCCAAAAAAAGTAGATTATGCCGCCTATTTCAAACCATTTATAGAGCAAGCTGTAAATTTTGCTGTAGGGCCATATTTTTGGTTTATACCCGACCAAGCAGATATGACCATTGTGGCGGCAAGTGAAAATACCAGACAACTATCACCATACAATCCCGAAGAATGGGTAGGACAAGATGCAAATTTTTGGGCTAGCAATATTCATCCAGATGACAGGCATTATGTATTGGCTGCTGCACTTTTATCTGCAGAAATAAGTGAAAGCGATACAAGAGAAAAAAGCGATAAAAAACGCATAAACATTTATTGCAGAATGTTGGATGCACAAAGTATTTTTAGGTGGGTACTCATACAATTTCCCAATAGATATTTTAATGCAGATAATAGAATAGCAAGCACTTGGGTAATGATTACAGATTTGGGTCATTTTAAAAATAATATTGCTCACATGATGACGGTGATAGATACAAGTAATAACGAAAACCTATATTTTTCTGTATCCCTTCAAACAAAAGAACTAACACCTATTGATCTGCCGCAAATAACAAAGAGAGAGCAAGAAATTTTACAACTAATGGCTCGGGGTCTTAATAGCCCCCAGATTGCAAAAGAATTATTTATTTCCAATTTTACCGTAGAACAACACAAGCGTAATTTAAGAAAAAAGACAGGCTCAAAAACATCCGCAGAATTAATGACTTTTGTATGTAAGAATAATCTGTTTTGAGTTTTATTCAGCATGTAATTTTTACGAATATTATTTTTACTTTTTTTGCCGGTAAGACAGGAAGGCGTTTTATTAGGTTTAAAGCGGGGTTTGTTTTTTGCTTCGCAAAAAAATAACTGCAGAAGAGTCTTTAATAGTAAAAAAATATATTTAACTATGTGCATCTATGTGCCTTTGTTTCTATGTGGTAAATGTATGATTGTACAATCAATTCCAAAATAAATACCTTCGTTTCTAAAATTATCCAAAAAATGAAACATATTTTTTCATTTCTCTTTATACTTTTCCCCCCAGTAATTTTTGCACAAACAATTTCCCAAAAACTACAAATTGCTTTTACCCAGTTTGAAAAAGATGCTCAACTTGCTAATGCAATCAGTTCACTTTATGTTATTGATGCCAAAACAGGGAATATTGTTTTTGAAAAAAATGCACGAGTAGGTTTGGCGCCAGCATCTACACAAAAAATAATTACCAGTGTTACAGCATTTGAATTGCTTAAAAAAGATTTTAGATACGAAACAATATTGCAAGCAGTGGGGGAAATTAGAGATACTGTATTGCAGGGAAACCTTTACATTAAAGGTGATGGTGACCCTACATTTGGTAGCAATAGATACAGCAATAC
>JANMGS010000426.1:0-7339 GCA_031374745.1 Ferruginibacter sp.
TGCAATTCTTCAGCAAAAGGAAGGGTACAGCGATTACAGGTGGGAAGATGTGGCAGCAAAATTCCTTAATAATAACCCATCTATAAAATTATTACTCGATGAAAAGAAAAAGAACGATAGCCAATTTGCCAATAATGCTAGTGCTCAATTAGATTTTATTTATAAAAACTCTCCTTATTACGAAGTTGCTCATAAAAGGTATCCGGTTTATAGATTGATGAAATAGAAGGGGGAAATATTTACATAGTAGTAGTTTATACAAACTGTCTCTATAAAATATCCTAAAATTGCGAATTTACGTTCTAAAATAGGGGTCGAAAGTTGCTTTACTGCCCACACAGTCCGGAGAATCTGTCTGCTGGTAGGCAAGGAGAAGCATTTGTTTATGTGTATGCGTGCCGCTCCAAGTGCGGCTTACGACCGTACCTATATACGGAGCGGCTAAGACCATACTATTGCTGCTAGCTGCATCTAACCCTCAATGCATCGTTTACGTTTGAACAATTGCTAAATCGCAAACTATATAAAATATTTAAATTCAATTAATTAAACGATGTCAGAAGAAAAAAGATTGGAATTTAAAATTCGATTTAAAATTCCATTTAACAATATTATATATTCTGCAGATTTTATTTAATATGAATTTGCTGTAAACACAGTATTATTAGCTAAAAATCCTTACATTTGCACCCCGTTCGAAAAAACGGGATTAAACAATTTTATTTAAAAACAAAAAACAGGGAAATGAGCAATTACGAATTGATGGTGGTTTTTACCCCTGTGCTATCTGAAGAGGAATTTAAAACCGCTCAGAAGAAATACGAAACACTTGTTACAGAAAACGGTGGAAGTATTACGCACAGCAATCCATGGGGACTAAAATCACTGGCGTATCCTATAGCCAAAAAGACTACTGGTCTTTATTGGGTATTGGAATACAGTGCGCCAACCAGCTTCAATGAAAAGTTGAAAACACAACTTTTGCGTGACGAATCCGTTATGCGTCACATGTACACTGTACTCGATAAATACGCCGTGGAGTACAACTCAAGAAAGAGAAGTGGTGTAAAACATTTTGAACCATCACAAAAAACGGAGGCATAATAATGGCAAAAGCAAACGAGATTAAATATCTAACAGCTATAAAAGCTGACAAGCGTCCAAAGAAATATTGCCGCTTTAAGAAAATGGGCATCCGCTATATCGATTATAAGGATGGTGATTTCTTGAAAAAATTCTTAAACGAACAAGGTAAATTATTGCCACGTCGCCTTACTGGAAACTCTCTTAAGTTTCAACGTAAAGTGGGCGAAGCAGTAAAGAAAGCACGTCAAATGTCTATCTTACCGTACGTTACAGATTTAATGAAATAAAACAAGACAGAAGATTTTAGATTTTAGACACAAGACTTAAAGCATACTGCCTTGTCTTGATTCTTGATACTAATATCTCAATACTTTTCTTAACCACCCTAATCTTTAAGTAGAGAAAGATTATTTCAGTTTATAGATTGAAAAAATTTGGGTAAAAATGCAAAATAATGCAGGTAATACTAATACAAGATGTAAACAACCTTGGTGGATCAAACGAATTGGTAACAGTAAAAAACGGCTACGGTCGTAATTTTTTGATACCAAAGAAACTTGCTGTTGAAGCTAGTCCTAGCAACATGAAACAAATGCAGGAAAAATTGAAACAACAAGCCAAGAAAGAAGCAAAACTATTGGCAGAATTGAATAGCGTTATTGCTGTACTTAAGGAAGGAGCACTTAAAATTGGTGCTAAGACTGGTACAAGTGGTAAGATATTTGGTAGCGTTACAACTGTTCAAATAGCACGTGCTATAAAAGAGCAAAAAGGCTACGAAATAGATCGCCGTCGCATTACAATTACAGACGATATCAAAGAATTGGGTACTTATAAAGCAAATATTGATTTTGGTAACGGTAACGAAACCGAAATTGAATTTGAAGTAATAGCCGAATAATTTAATACTTTTTAAGGAAAGCCGTTTGCTAAAATTAGCAAACGGCTTTTTTATTTACCTTACTCAAAGTAGGATATATAAAAAATAATTAAGTTATGCATATTAAAAAAAAGTACAATAATTGATTTTTAGATTGAATTAACACTTACATTTGCTATGTCTGTTGGAATTTTAGTTTTCATGTCGGCTGATTTTATCTTTTCGTAAGTAGTTTTCAGTTCATTGTAGCACTAATGTCCAAGACATTATTTATTTTATTTAAAAAGTTTATTACAATGAACATTTACGTAGGCAATCTTAGCTGGTCAATGACAGACGAAGATTTAAGCACACTCTTCACTGAGTATGGTACTGTAAGCAGTGCAAAAATTCTTAAAGACAAAATGAATGGCCGTAGCAAAGGTTTCGGTTTTGTTGAAATGGAAGACGATGAAGCAGCTAAAGCTGCAATCGCTAACCTAAACGAAGTAGAAATTCAAGGTCGCAAATTAATCGTTAACGAATCTCAGCCTCGTGCTGAAGGTGATGATTATAAAAAACGCAGCGGTGGCGGTGGTTACGGCGGTGGCGGCAACAGAGGCGGCGGCGGATACGGCGGCGGTGGTGGTCGTTCTGGCGGCGGTGGTGGATACGGCGGCGGTGGCGGTCGTTCTGGCGGAAGCGGCGGATACGGCGGCGGTGGCGGTCGTTCTGGCGGCGGCGGTGGTTACAGCAAAGATTATTAATATCGAGGTAATATAAACACGCTTTAAATTTTCCCCTCAGCAATGAGGGGATTTTTTATGGATATAATTCAAATAAATGGAATGATAATTGCGTTATAAAAAATGTTTACCATAAGAACTTGATATAAATACCAATATCAAGCATGGATTTACATAATTCAAATAGAATAAAAATGAATAAATATCGTAAAATTACTTTTGCCGCTGCAGCTATTGCTTGCGTGGGACTATTGGTTTATGCCACAAGGAAAAACAATACTAAAAAAAGAATTATGCAGGTAGCTGATGAAGGCTATGAAACTGCCCCAGATGTGCTGTATCCTAAAGAAAACGATAGATTTAAAAAATTACATGTAGGACCTGTACTACCACATCACAACTTTTAAAAACAAAAGTACTGCCATTTCTGACAGTACTTTAAACAAAGTAGAAGCTGGTGTTACCTTCCTCCAGGTTCACAGTTTTTCTTCAAAAAATTGGTATACAGTGTAGCTAAATGCAAACTTGTTCCTCGTCCTTCACTTATACTATGTGTACGGTTAGGATAAGCCATAAACTCAAATTGTTTATTGTATTTTATCAATTCATTGAGTAGCATTTCTGCATTATCGTAATGCACATTATCATCTCCTGTTCCGTGTATGTATAATAATTTTCCTTGCAATCCTTTGGCATTATAAATAGGCGAACCTTTTACAAAATCTTCCATATTTTCTTGTGGCAAACCCATATATCTTTCTTGGTAAATATTATCATAATTCAATTGATTGGCCACTGCTGCAATGGCAATACCTGTTTTAAAAATTTCTGGATAATTAAACATTAAGTTTAAAGTGGAAGACCCTCCTCCACTCCAACCCCATACTGCAACCCTGCTTTTATCCATATAGGTATTTTCAAGGATTTTTTTTGCGCCTAGGGCCAAGTCACGGATATTGAGGGTACCAATTTTTCTGTAAATTGATTTTCTCCATTTTGCACCTCGTAGCGATGGAGTACCTTGGTTATCTAACGAAACTTGAATATAACCATCTGTAGCCATATCGCCCATATACAGAAAGTTATTATGACTGCCATATGAGTCGCTTACTGTAGCAGCAGCAGGCTCTCCATATACATAAAATACTACAGGGTATTTTTTTGAAGGGTCAAAATTCTTTGGTTTATTCATCCAAGCATCCAATACTACATTATCCTCTGTTGTTACTTGAAAATATTCTATATTTTTTCTAGTGTCTATCTTTATATTTTTCTCTATACTTTTTGCTACAGAAAATGAGTAGTTTTCTGGAAGATTAATCCATTCATTTACAGGAGCCGTATTGTAATTGCTAAAAGAATGCATGGCAATTTTCCCATTTGGAGAAATATCATACTCATGTGTTCCTTTCATTTTTTTATTACTTAGCAATTCTGGCTCATCTTTTCCGCCGTTTATTCGTACCCTGTATAAATAAAGTTGTGTGGCATTGCTTGGCGATGCAGAAAAATAAATATAATTATTTACTTCATCTATAGCTTTCATTGTACCTATATCGTAATTGCCTTTGGTAAGCAACGTAGTTGTTTTGCCATCTCTGCTTATTTTGTAAATATGCCTCCAGCCATCTTTTTCACTTACCCATAAAAAATCTTTACCTTGGTTTACCCAACTCCAACCTACAGGATTATCTGTGTTTAAATCTACCCAAGCGTCGTCATTCTCTGCCCAAAAAGTGCCACTCGTTCCGTCAGATA
Source organism: Ferruginibacter sp. (assembly GCA_031374745.1). GTDB lineage: Bacteria > Bacteroidota > Bacteroidia > Chitinophagales > Chitinophagaceae > Ferruginibacter. The sequence goes on from JANMGS010000426.1 coordinate 4,450, forward strand.
CTTTACAGTAAATAAGTTTACTTTCTTGTTGTTTTCTATCTAGCTGTTGTAAAATAAGTTCGTTATCCCCGCTCCATTCCATACGGGTAATATAATGTTGCTGAGGATCTCCATCAATATTCATTTTGGTTATTTGCCCACTCAAAATACTTACTACATTAATATATGCTGGCGAAGGACTCTCGCCTACTTTTGGATATTCTACCGGAATAACCTTGCTGTAAACCGAGTCGGTGGTATTCAACATATAATAATCACGGATTTTTGTAGCATCTATTTTCCAGAAGGCAATACGTTTGCTATCCGGGCTCCAACGAAAACCATCTCTACAATTAAACTCTTCTTCATAAACCCAATCAAATGTGCCGTTAATTAGTTTTCTTGTACCATCTGTTGTGAGCTTTTTTATTATACCAGTAGAGATATCCTCTGAATAAATATTGTGCTCACTTACGTATGCCACGTTTTTACTATCGGGAGATATTTTTGCAAACATCAATGATTGTGCTGGCAAACCTTTTCCTATTTGAACAAGCTTATTGGTACCAATATTTAATATCCAATAGTCTCCCCTGGTATTATAACGCCATACTTTCACTGTGTTAGTAAATAAAAGAATGGCAGATTTATCATTACTATAGTCAAAAGATTGCACTTTTAGTGGGGTATTGCTTCCCGTTGGCGTAAGCATTTCCGATTTTATTACTATTGTTTGGCTTTCCGTTTTTGGATCTACTTTAATTATGCCAGCGTCTTTAAACTCATAATATCCAAGTCCATCGGGTGTCCAATTGGTACCCCGCTGTTGTGCATTAGATAAAAAGAATGAAAAAATGAAAATGAGGATAATAGCAGAATTTTTATAGGGCATATTTTATTTGATTTAGAATATAAAAATAGGCAATAAGAAAATCAAAATCAAACCAATGTATAGAATACAAGTATTAGCTCATAATTTTGTGAATATATTTGTCTTTGGCATTTATGAAAAAAAATCAACCATATTAAAAAAATGGAAAAAGAAAAATTAAGGCTTGATAAATATTTGTGGAGTATTCGACTATTTAAAACACGGAGTTTAGCTGCCGATGCCTGCGAAAAAGGAAAAGTAAAATACAATGGTGCTTCGGTAAAAGCATCTAAACAAGTACATATAGATGAAGAATATGAAGTAAAGACCGAAGCCAAAAAATGGCTGATAAAAGTTACGGGGCTTTTGCACAATCGTGTACAATATTCCGAAGCCATTAATTTTTATATAGACATTACTCCAGAAGAAGTAGAAGACAAAATCCAATACCAAGGTGCCGCTTTTCACACAGGAAAAAGATTAAGTAAAGTTGGGCGTCCCACTAAAAAAGAAAAAAGGGATTTGGATGGCTTTATGGGCGACTAGCTTTTCAAAGGTTTGAGAAGTTCAAGAGGTTCAAGAGGTTCAAGAGGTTCAAGAGGTTCAAGAGGTTTAAAAGGTTTATGAAGTTTAAGAGTTTAAGGGGTTTGAGAGGTTTGAGAGATTGAGGGGTTTAGCGGGTCAGTTATGTTACCATCTCACATTTCATTCCTATCATATCAACTCCGAAACATGTTTCATTATATTGTCTGCAATTTTTTGTGTGGGTAAATCATTTGTATCATTGCCAAAAGGGTCTTCTATCTCCTCTGCAATCATTTCCAGACTTGCCAATACATAAAAAATAAACACCACTACTGGAATGGCATAATAACCTAAATGCATTACAAATGTAAAAGGCAAGGACATTATATAAAAGAAGATAAATTTCTTTACAAATAAGCTATATGAAAAAGGAATAGGCGTATTTTTTATCCGCTCACAGGCGCCACAGATGTCTGTAAAAGATGAAATTTCTGCATTCATATTTATCAGTTGAGCATCTGTTATCTTATCTTCTTTATATAGTTTATTTAGCCGCTTGGCAATAATACCAGCAACCTGGTTTGGGATATGTTTCTCTTTGTCTATAGCAATCAATTCTGGGTGACTTAATTCATCTAATTCCAAGCGGGTAGATTCTTTGGACAAATGCTTACTCAAAACAGATGCAAAAGCAGGGATTGTTTTTGTAAAAAAAATTCTATTTGCCGTATCACTTTCCTCTAATATTACATTAAGTTTTATAGCCAAATTCCTACTATTGTTTACTAGGCTACCCCACAGCTTTCTGCCTTCCCACCATCTATCATAAGCAGTGTTGGTTCTAAATACCAATAACAATGATAGCACGAAGCCTAGTAAATTATGTAAGAGATTAAGGTTTTTTACATAGCTATCTTTACTAAGGTGCCAATATTCAATTTCTAAGCAAGCGATAATGGTAGTATATAAGCCAATACAAATAAGCATCAAAAAAAGGGCTCTAAATGTATCCGCCTTGTGTAACCTGAAAATAAAAGTGAACCAGTCTTTTGGATTGTAAGCTATCATATTACAAAAGTAAGTTTCTCTGCGGTTACTAAAATAGTCGAGTGAAATAATAATTAAGAAATAGATGCCAACCATTTGGAGAAGAATATAAATAGGAGAGAATTAATACAAAGATTGTATTCCTACAAGTCTGCGCCAATTTTACCTACACCCTAAATATAAAACAGCGGAATTATAAGAATCAAAACAACTTATTTTTTTTAAACTAATTTGCAAACAAAATATTTTTATGACGATTGATATCATAAGCGTAGTACCAGATTTGCTTACATCACCATTTGCACATTCTATAATGAAACGTGCAGCAGACAAAGGTTTGCTTCAAGTAAATGTTATCAACCTGCGAGCGTACACTACATATGCGAGGGCACAGGTAGATGATTACCAATTTGGCGGTGGAGCAGGCATGGTAATGATGATAGAACCATTGGTAAATGCGGTCGAAAG
>JANMGS010000448.1:0-2091 GCA_031374745.1 Ferruginibacter sp.
TTAATATGGAGATTGCACTTACTTATATAGCCGATGCAAAATTTGCAGAAGCAGTTCCTTATTTGAATACCATTATTGCATCAAGCAATGGAGGTATGAAACCTCGGGCTTATCTTAAATTGGGGCTTGCACATTACAACAATAAAAATAATACCGAGGCATTAAAAGCATATTCCCAATTGATGAGAACCTATCCTCAATCGACCGAAGCGGATGAAGCTATCGATATTGTAAAAGGTATTTATGTAGAAGAAGGCAAACCTGATGAGTATGTAGCTTTGATGAACCAGATTGGGAAAACCGTTTCGGTGAGCGAAGCAGATTCGTTGAGTTATACAGCAGCTATAAATAAATATACAGCAGGTGACTGTGCTGGTGCCATTGTATCATTGTCTTCTTATCTGGCAAAGTATCCTGCAGGAGCCTATTCGCTGGAGGCATACTATTTTAGAAGTGATTGCTATCAAAAAAACAAGGATTTGCCAAATGCGCTTATTGGCTATGATTATGTGAGTAGCAAAGGCAATAGTAAATATTTCGAAAAAGCTACACTGGAAGCGGCTCGTATAAATTATTTTGAATTAAAAAATTATGCTGCTGCAAAAAAATATTTTGAATCGTTGAGGTTGAATTCTGTAATTCAAGATAACCAGCTAGAAGCGTTGCGTGGACTGGTACGTTGCTATTATCTCACAAAAGATTATGCGCAGGCAAACCTTTCATCCAAAGAATTGCTTACAAGGAAGGGAATAAGCACCGATGATAAATCTATTGGATATTTAGTGCTTGGTAAATCACAACAAGTAGCGGGCGATTGTGCGGCGGCCATTGCCTCATTTAAATCGGTAGCCGCTATAAATCGCTCTGCTTGGGGTGCAGAAGCCAGGTACGAACTGGCCAATTGCCAGTTTACACAAAACAACCTTGCCGCAGCAGAAAAAGCGGCGTTGGCTACCATAAAAGAAACAGGCTCTTACGATGAGTGGGTAACAAAATCATACATTCTTTTGGGCGATATTTTCATGCAGCAAAAAGATTATTTCAATGCAAAAGCTACTTACGAAAGTGTGGCAAAAAATACAACTATAGCTGAACTAAAAAATAGTGCACAACAGAAATTGGATGCAGCAATAGCGGCAGAAAAATTACAATCAAAAATTAGCAACTAAGTATGATGACTAAAATCTTTTTTTTAACAAGCTTTACTTTGTTTTCTATTGCAGTATTTGCACAGCCAGGAAACCAGCAGACAATAGATATTAACTCTTCTTATAAACCTGTATTGAGAAATGCGGTAAAGATAAATTTATCAGGAGCACAATTACCTGCCGATACATCTTTGCCTAATTTGAATTATAAAATTCCTTCTCAGAATTTATTTTATTCCTATCGCCCTATATCATTGAAGCCGCTTGCTTTGGAGCAAGATACCAATTTGTATTTGGGCAATAGAAAGTTTTTGAAGGCTGGATTTGGCAATTTTAGTACACCCTATTTAAGTGCCGGATTAAGCCTTGGAGACGGGAAAACGGGCTTAATAAATTTTACGGGAGATTATATTCAATCTAAAGGAACGGCAATTGTAAACCAAGATTATTCAATGCTAAATGCAAAAGCTACCGGTAGTTATTTTATGCCCAAAGCGGAGTTGTACGGTGGTGTAGAATTCAATATGCATACGTACCATTTGTATGGGTACGACCATAAATTAATTACTTTTAAAAAAGACAGTATCCAGCAACAGTTTCAAAATGTAACCATGAGAGCTGGGTTTAAAAATACCAAACCAACTGAAACAGGAATAAGCTACAACCCCAATTTTGAATTAAATTTATTTACCAGTAAGGATAAAGTAAATGAAACGAATGCCATTATTGCATTGCCATTTGAAAAGGTTATAAATGATAATTTTTCTGCAAAGATTGAACTAAAAGCAGATTATACAAATTATGCCACTAGAAATTTATTGCCGGCCAATATTAAAATAGATAATACCATTGCACAATTAAATGCGGCAGTAAATTATCATACCGATGCGGTAAAAATACATGCAGGTATAACACCCGCTTGGAATAACAAAGAATATGTTTT
>JANMGS010000480.1:0-2224 GCA_031374745.1 Ferruginibacter sp.
ATTTGGTAATCCAAAGTATTCACCAAACCCTTTATTGGTAAATATGGTAATGGCTGGTAAGCTTGGTGTAAAAACTGGGGAAGGATTTTATGTGTATACAGCAGGGAGCAAGGAGTTGGTTGTAAGTGATGCTTTTAAAAAGTAATTATGATATAATTTGTTTAGTAGTAAATGTAGACCACAAATGACTTGCAATCCATTAATTAGGGCTTGCTCAAAAACTATAAATTACTATCTGTATTGAATTTCGGTTAATTATTTTGCTAGTTGATGCATTATTTTTTTATGAAATTGTTCAAAAACCTGCCAGACTTTTTTTACGATTGCCGTTTTTGCCTCATGCCGGCAGGCATCTCTAAGCCTCACCCCCAGCCCCTCTCCACAAGAGAGGGTAGCGATGCAACGCTGCTGTTTTTTCTTCTTTTGAAAAAATATGCTAACGCATTTTTTCAATCCCGATTTCATCGGGACCGAACAAAAAAAGGCAGCTTATGCAGTAGCTGGTAGATTTTTGCGAAGATTTTATCGAATAAGGTTTCTAATGACTAGTACCTAAATTCCAAAATATTGTTGCTTGAGTTTTTAAGAAAGCCCTAATTATAAATTTACCACTCAAAACCCGGCATTACAAAATACATAATGCTCCAATATTTATCTTCTCGTTGCATATATAATTTATAAGGACCTTCGTAGTGAATAACTTCTCCATTTTCTATTACGGCGTCGTATTTCAGCATGCCCTCTGCATGTCCCATACCATTTTCCTTATCATACAATTCAAATTTTATTTCATCAATGGTATAGCCATCATTTTTAAATGCTGTAAAAGCCTCAAAAAACATATTTAGTTTTACAAAAAAAGCTTCCCTATCTAATTGCTTTCCATCTGCCGTTACAAACTCATATGCCAATTCAGAACTGTATTCATTAAAATCTCTTTCGAACCAATGTTTCAAAAATTCATGTGTATTGCGCTCTATCTCTGCTTTATCATTTGGATAAAACTCTTCATAACTAAAATGCCAAGCTCCCCCAAACAAAGATTCCTTTTCTATTTCATGTGCGAATAATTCCTCTGTAATAAATCTATAAATAAGCTCATCGGGGTAGGGGCCATCATTAATATCCAACATTATTCCATGCTCTTCCATTTGCAGCATTAACGCTTCTAATGCTGCAGCAATTTCCGTATCGGCTAATTCAGCAGCCTTCTTAAAAATAGGGCTTCCTATTTTTTCATACACCGTTGTATATTCTGCATTTTGGCTATTTTCTTCAAAAGCAATCATATTTTTTAGAAACTGGTTTTCTACTTCTGGTGGTAACGAAGCATCACCTTGCATGAAAAAGCCATCTCCATATTGTGCTTGAAGTTTTATTTTTAAAAACACGTTTTCTATTTTAATATGCTCAAATGGGTCTTAAGAAAATTTTTCTTCTTCCATAAAAATAATTTAATAACTCAATGTAAGAAATTATCTTGTGTACGTAAAAAAAATGTCTAAAAATAAAATATGGAACATAAATTATTTATGCTTTTAATTGGTTGTACACCATCGGGAAGAAACATTGAACAACACGATATCTTTTTTGGCATTGCAAAAGAATTGAAGGATTTAATTCCTCAAATAAATGAATTTTGGAAAGATGCAGGTAAAATTCACTTAGATGGATGGAGGGTTGTACACAATGTAGATGGCTACCAAATTGGCATTGCAGAAAAAGAATCAGAAAAAACAAATAACAATGCCCTGTTTTTTATAAACCTCGGAGGGTATAAAGAAAACGAATTTGAAGAGTTTCATTATAAAATATTATCTGTTGCCACAGATAAAGCCGATGCAATTTATCAAGCAAAACAAACAGCCTTTTTCCAGCATACTGGTTTTGGTAAAGTAGCCAATTCTCATATTGATGATAAATATGGAGTAGATGTAGATGATATTTTTCAAATAAATGATATTCTTCCTAAGGCAATCAAAGAAAAGTTTTCCATTGATATATCTACAAATAAGATAGACAATTTGCCAGAAGATAAGATTAACCTTGGTTATTTTAAATTGGATTCTTTGTAAACTTATTGCAAAGGAGCGACCGTGGTATTTACTCCAAAAACACAAGTTACTTTGTATCCTAGTGGCTTATAATAATTGGTAAGAATAGATGTTATGTGTTCTTCGGACAACTTCAAATATTTTGGATCATTTTCCAATTGTTTTAAAGC
>JANMGS010000493.1:0-7979 GCA_031374745.1 Ferruginibacter sp.
GTTTTGCTTTATTGTTAGTGGCTGTATAGTTTCTATCAAAAAGTAGTAATTATTCTACATTTTATTCCACTTTTTTATTTTATTGTAGCGCAATATTAAAATTACTTTTTCGTTAGTGACAATAGTAAACACACTAGCTAAAATTTTGATAAACAACGTTACATGAGGCAATTTTTCTTATTATTTATTTTCAATATTTCTCTTTCGATTTTCGCCACTGCACAGTCAGGAGAAGGTAAAGCAAACCGAAATCCAAACCAAGAAACAATGCCTCATGCTTTAGATCCATTGGCAATGGCTAGATCTAGAGGCACGAGCGGTACGGGGGCTAATATTGATGTGATATACCATAAAATATTCTGGCGTATCAACCCCGACACTACAGTGAAATATATAAAAGGTTCTGTACAGTTTAATTTTAAAACAACGCAAGTAAATGTAAGCACCATTAGTTTTGATATTAACGATATACTTACCATTGATTCTGTGAAATTTAGAGGAGTAAAGCTATCAGGTGGTAGTATTGTTAGGGCAAGTAATATTGCCACCATAACACTTACAGCAACACTTGCCAACAATTTTATAGATTCATTTGTTGTATTTTATCAGGGTGTTCCACCTGCAGTTAATATTGCAGCACAAGGATATCAAAGAAATACTGCCACAACTGCGGGAAATGTTATCAATACATTGTCTGAATCATACGAAGATAGGGATTGGTGGCCTTGCAAACATGATATGCAAGATAAGGTAGACTCGATGGATATTACAGTAAGTGTTCCATGGGCATCACCGGCACCAGTGGATACATTTTGGGTAGCTACAAATGGTAAAATGATAGACTCAAGTATTGTATCTGGTTCTAGAATTTTTAAATTTCAAACAAGATATGCAATTCCTACTTATTTGGTTTTTGTAACTGTTGCAAGGTATGATAGGTATTATCGAAGTGTAAATGTAAGTGGTACCAATGTGCCAGTTGTTTATAATTTATTGAAAGGGGGCCCAAACAATGCCGCTGCAGTTACCGCTATGGATAAAGTAAATACTGTTCTTCAAGTATTTAGTACAAAATTTGGTGATTATCCCTTCAAATTAGAAAAGCATGGTTTTGCAGATGGCTTAGATGGCGCTGGCGGAATGGAACACCAAACAATGTCATCTATGGCATCAGGTTCTATATCAAACAGTCCTACACTCATACATGAACTTGCTCACCAATGGTTTGGGGATAATGTAACTTTTGCCCATTGGAACGATCTATGGCTTGCAGAAGGTTTTGCAGAATACTCCGATCCTTTATCAAAAGAACTTGTTCCCATAATTGGTAATGCAGCATCTGCAAACAGCGCAAGGGGTACCATTAAAACAAATGCTCGTGGTTTAACTGCGCAAAGTGCCTGGATTCCTAATAGTAACTCAACTACATCAAATTTAATTTGGAATTCAAGCTATGGGTCCACTGTCTACCAAAGGGGGGCAATGATAGTTTCTATGCTTCGTACCATGTGTGGAGATTCTATTTTCTTTAGCGCACTTACTAAATACCAACAAGATTTAGCAGGTAAAAGTGCAACTGCAGATACACTACGAAACTATTTTAACAGGGAACTTGGTAGAGATATTTCTGTATTCTTTGATGATTATGTGGGAGGTTCTGATACATCATCCGTTATTAAAGGCGGAATTGGCGCACCAACGAATACAGTTAATTGGAACAATGTAGTGAATGAATCTGGCGCTGCAAGGAGATTGGTTATTTCTGTAACCTCACAAACCAGAACAGCCGGAAGCAATGTAACTTATTTTAGAGGGCCCATTCAATTGCATGTAAAAGGTGCCTTGGCAGCCAATGATACTGTTATTACAATATTTGATTGGGGTAGTGGCAATTTATCTTACGCAGGAAAAGGGATAAGTATACCTGTGGCAGGTAATAGACTTACTTTTGATTTGTCATTTGTACCTACCTCAATACTTTACGACGATAGTTCAAGAACGCTTTCAAATGGGGTTATTCCAGCTAAACTCACAACCTTAAGTGGCTATGTATGGTTGGGTACTACGAATACAGCTTGGAATACTGCTACCAATTGGCAATCTAACCCAGGCTTGCCGCCTAGCGGCGCTGATATTACCATCTCAACAAGTGGTATTAATCAACCCGTTCTACCTTCAAATACTACAGTAGGACCATTAACCATCAATGGAACAAATAAGCTTGTATTAAACGGCTTCACCCTTACAATTAATAATGCAGTAAGAAGTACGGGAACATTCACAGGTTCACCTACATCTAGTATTGTAGTAAAAGATCAAGCCGCTACATTAAATTTTGACCAAACATCTGCTGCAACCCGATCTTTGAATACACTCTCGTTAGGAATAGGTACAAGTGCAACAATAGGTACAGGCTCGTTGGAAATTTATGGAGGATTAAACCTTCCTTCAAAAAGTAACTTAACTGTAAGATCAACGAATTTATTGATTAGATAAAATAAGTGAAATGTATTTTTAAAAAAGGATAGCAATTTAAGTGCTATCCTTTTTTATTTCCAAAATACATCATAGCCAAAACGAAGCAGGGTTCCAATAACAATTACAAGAAAGAAAACCCTGATAAACTTGTTTCCTTTATTAATGGCTAATCTAGCACCCAACGCTCCGCCTATTGCGTTGCAAACTGCCATGGGTATAGCAATAGCCCATAAAATTTTTCCTTTTAGTAAGAACAACATGATAGAACCAAAATTGGTTGCGAGGTTTACCATTTTTGCATTGGCAGAGGCATGTAAAAAATCGAAACCCAATAGCGTAATAAATGCCAGTACCAAAAAACTACCTGCTCCGGGTCCAATAAAACCATCGTAAAACCCAATGATAATGCTTATAACAATACCAAAAATGATTTGTTGTGTGTGTGAATGTGTTTTGTGGGTATGTTGTCCAAAATCTTTTTTTATAAATGTGTATACCGCTACCAACGAAAGCACAAAGAATAAAACTGGTTTCATAAAATCATTCTGCACCAGCGTTAACAATTCGGAACCTGCAAATGCAGCAGATACGGCGAATAGCATCATGATGGAAAGAAGCTTCCAATTCAACGCCACTTTTTTGAGGTATTGAAAAGCTGCAAAACTTGTTCCGCTAAAAGCGGGTATTTTCAATGAACCTATAACAGTGGATACTGGGAATTGTGGCAATAAAATAAGTGCGATGGGTGCTTGTATCAATCCGCCTCCTCCTACAATAGCATCTACAAAGCCAGCTGCAAAAGCAGCAATGCAAAGCAGAATAATAGTCGTTGTAGCCAAATTATAAAATGTATTTGATAAATTTTTATTAGAGTGTATTATCCAATCTTATCAAAACTAGCAGCTATGCCTTTTATGATAGATGAACTAAATCCTTGGTGCTCCATTTCGTTTAGACCGGTTATCGTACAACCTTTTGGTGTAGTTACTTTGTCTATCTCTTGCTCGGGATGCGTATTTGTTGTAAGCAGCAATTCGGCGGCACCCTTTACGGTTTGTGCAGCTATAAGGCTCGCTGTTTTTGCATCAAAACCTATTTCTATACCTCCTTGTATGTTGGCACGTATATAGCGCATTGCATAGGCAGTACCGCATGCACCAAGTACGGTTGCAGCGTTCATCAGCTTCTCATCTATGTTGGCAGTTTTGCCAAGTTTGCCAAACAACTCTTCTACGTATTTTATTTCTGCTTCGGTAGCATTAGATGAACTTAGGCAAGTAATGCTTTCTTGTATGGCAATAGCAGTGTTGGGCATGGCCCTAAATACAGTAATATTGTGATCTATAATCCCTTTTATTTCATACATACTTATGCCCGTAACTACCGAGATTAGAATATGTTTATCAGTTAAATTTTCATTTATTTCCTCTAAAATTTCTTTTACCTGAAAAGGCTTTATGGCTAAAATAATTACTTCGTTATCGGTAACTGCTTTTTTATTATTGCTGTGTACATTAATTCCTTTTTCCTTTAATGCAGTAAGGGTATTGATATTTCTTTTGGTAATGGTTAAGTTTTCGGGCTTGCAAAAATTACTTTTCAAAAGTCCTTCGGCTATGGCTGTACCTAAGTTTCCTCCACCAATGATTGCTATTTTTTTCATGATAAGTATTAAGTAGTTAGTATTGGGTATTAAGACTAGTATGTTTTACTAGTATCTTAGTTATAAGCTTTAGGCTGTTTAAAATTGAAATTAGTAAGTAAATAAGTTCGAAATTCTATTCATGCTGTTTTTATTTAGAAACTGCTTATTCAACTAATCACCTAATAACTAATTATCAATCTCCATCATTTTTTCAAAAACCACTTCATACTCTTTGTTTGCAGCATCTAATTCAGCCTTTGTATTTTTATATGCGGTTTCCACTTGCACAAACTTTACTTTATCGCTGTAAATTGCTGGTTCACCTAACTCTGCTTCCAACGCTGCTTTCTTTTTATTCAATTCTGCAATTCTGCCTTCAAGCGAATTGAACTGCTTTTTTATTTTCTCTGCATCTTTATTTACAGGGGTGTTTATTACCTTTTCAACTTTACTTACTTTTTCTACTTTTACTACCTTTTCTACTTTGGTTTCCTTTTCCGCCGCTGCCTTATCTTTTGCCCTACGCTCTTTCCAATCTTCCCACTCGGCATAAGAGCCTTTAAACTCAAGAATTTTATGGTCTTCTATTTCCCATATTTTATTGGCTATACGGCTTATAAAATAGCGATCGTGACTTACCAAAATAATCGTCCCTTCATATTTGTTCAAGGCTTCCACCAACAAGTCTACTGAATGTATATCCAAGTGATTGGTAGGCTCATCTAGCATCAAAAAATTGGCTTTACTTGCAATGGTTTTTGCAAGCGCTACACGTGCTTTTTCTCCTCCACTCAATACTTTAATTTTTTTCTCTACCGCATCGCCACTAAATAAAAATGAACCAAGCAAACTACGAAGTTCCAAATCATTCTTGCCACTTCTAGCTTCTTGCATCTCTTCTATCAAATCATTTTCGGGATTCAATACCTCAAGCTGGTGCTGGGCATAAAATGACTCCTCTACATTGTGCCCCCACTCACGGCTACCTTCAAATTGCTCTGTGCCTACTACAATACGCAACAGCGTAGACTTCCCTTTACCGTTTGCGCCTATCAATGCAATCTTATCGCCTCTATCTATTTCTGCACCTGTGTTTTCCAATATTTTTAAATCGCCAAAACTTTTGCTCACATGTTTAAGCGCTGTTACCACTTTACCCGGCGTTTTGTTTAATATGAAGTTGATTTTCATATTCGGACGCTCAATGTTTACGTCTTCTATTCTTTCTATTTTATCTAAACGTTTTACAATACTCTGCGCTGCTGCAGCTTTACTAGCCTTTGCTTTAAAACGTTCTACGAATCTTTCCTGTTGGCGAATGTAATCCTGCTGGTTGTCAAAAGCCTTTTTCTGCATATCTATGCGAATCTCTTTTTCTTCCATGTAATAGGAATAGTTGCCAGTATAAAAATGCAATTCACGCTGGTATAACTCTACTATTTTATTCACCATTCTATCTAAGAAAAAACGATCATGACTTACAATAACCACGGCGCCTGGGTAGTTGGATAAATATTTCTCCAACCATTCTATACTCGGTAAATCCAAATGGTTTGTAGGTTCATCCAGTAACAACACATCGGGGTTCATCAAAATCATTTTAGACAAAAGCACCCGCATGCGCCATCCTCCACTAAACATTTTATATTGCTTGTGCAAGTCTTCATTTGCAAAACCAAGTCCCTGCAATATCGATTCTGTTCTATGGTGAATGCTATATCCATCAAGCACTTCCATTTCGTGCAAAAGATCTGAATATTTTTCTGCTAATTTCTCATCGCCGGTTTTTTCCAGTTCTGCTCCCACGAGTTCCATTTCTTTTTCAATGGCTTTCACCCTTTCAAAAGCACCCATGGCTACTTCCAAAATTGATTCATCTGTTTCAAAACCCAGTAAATCTTGGTTTAAAAATCCAATGGTGGTTTCCCTGCCTTTTTCTACGGTTCCTTTGGCAGGAGAGTATTGTCCAGTAAGCACTTTTAGTAAAGTAGATTTACCCGTACCGTTATAACCAATAAGCCCAATACGTTCGCCCGGCTGTATATGCCAAGTAGCATCTTCTACTATAGTTCTTGCCCCAAATTCGAACGTAAGATTCTGTAACCCTAATAACATCTTTTGAAATTTTGTGCAAAAGTAACATTTAATAGCTAGAAACAGACTTTGTAATACTTGATTTGATAATGAATGGGCAATAATAAATTGTTAATTAAGCCTTTTACAAACTCAATGTACCCCACTTTACGTACTTCCCTTTGTGTAAAACAACCTGATAGTGTACATTTGCACAAAATATTTAAATATGAAAAAACTAATCCTTTTATTGGTTGTTCTAATAGCTTCTTTTGCCACTTATTGGTTTGTTTTTAAGGCCAAAGAAGATGTGCCAGAAGGGCCAAAGGAAACGCCGCTTACGCTAAAAAAGCATAGTGAGGGCTTTAATAAATCGGTAGACAGTGTGGTAAATGCTTATCTGGCCATGAAAGATGCATTTGTGGAAGGCGATACCGGATTGGCAAAAGCTGCTGCCAGAAATTTTATAGGAATACTAAACAATTTTCCTATAGACGAAATGAAAAAGGATACTGCATTGGTTTTAGCATCTGTACAATCTACTTTAGAAAATATTAATGCCAACGCCAAGTCAATTTTAGACCAACCAAATATTACAGAAATGCGCCACGATTTTAATATGGTTACAGAAACAATGTATCCCTCTTTTTTTACATCAATAAATTATGAGGGGCCAAAATTATATGTAGAAAATTGTCCGATGGCTTTTGCTGATTCTATTTCTGCCATTTGGATAAGCAATAGTGCCGAAATTGTAAATCCATACTTGGGTAAAAACCATCCTACTTACAAAGCGGGAATGTTGCACTGTGGCGATGTGAAGGATTCAGTGGTGGCGAAGTAAGGTTCAAGAGGTTTAAAAGGTTCAAGAGGTTTAAAAGGTTTGAAAGGTTTAAGAGGTTTGAAAGGTTTAAAAAGTTAAAAGGATTGGTTTTAGAAAATTAAAAGTTAACAGAAGATGTGGTTAAAGAGAATGTTGTTTTTGGTTGTGTTTTTTTGTTTGGCGGCAAGTAGTTTTGCGCAAAAAAAATATACCATTAGCGGTTACGTAAAAGATGCAGAGAGTGGCGAGACCATCATTGCAACCAATATTGCCATAAAAAGTAAAGGCGGTATTGTGAGTAACCAATATGGGTTTTGGTCGGTAACATTGGTAGAAGGTAGCTATCAAATTATTGCATCGCATATTGGTTATAAGCCTGCAGTCATTTCTATCAATCTTACAAAAGATACTTCTGTAAATATTTCGTTGCAAAATGGTACATCGCTTTCTGAAGCAGTAGTGGTTACTTCAACTAAAAGAGAGAACAACATTCGTGCGGCACAAATGGGAAAAATATCTTTGCCTATAGAACAAATTAAAAGTGTGCCAGCATTCTTGGGCGAAGTAGATATATTAAAAGTCGTACAATTGTTACCAGGCGTGCGCAATGCGGGCGAAGGTAGTTCAGGTATATATGTACGAGGTGGTGGGCCCGATCAAAATTTGATTATGTTGGATGATGCGGTAGTGTACAATACGGGTCACCTGTTCGGCTTCTTCTCTATATTTAATGCAGATGCAATAAAAAATGTAACACTAATAAAAGGGGGAATGCCGGCACAATATGGTGGAAGATTATCGAGTGTATTGGATGTGAGTATGAAGGAAGGCAACAATCAAAAATACCAAATGGAAGGTGGTATTGGGTTAATAGCTTCTCGTTTTTCTGTACAAGGCCCAATAGTAAAAGATAAATCCTCATTTATCGTATCTGCCAGGCGCACCTATGTAGATGCAATA
>JANMGS010000500.1:0-3174 GCA_031374745.1 Ferruginibacter sp.
TGGTATTGGTGGGCAGATGTGCCAACGGTGAAGAAAAAAAATATCTATATAAATGAAAACGTAATTATAAATGATGCGCCAAAAGTAAAATACAGGGGTATATTTATCAACGATGAAGCACCTGCATTAAGCAACTGGAGCAAAGAAAAATTTGGTGGGTTTAATCACCAGTTTTACACAAAGGTTTTTGAACTGATGCTGCGGCTAAAATCAAATTATATATGGCCTGCCATGTGGGGCAATGCTTTTTATGATGATGATAGTTTAAACATTAAAACAGCTGAAGAATTTGGAATAGTAATAGGCACAAGCCACCACGAACCATTAATGCGTGCACATGATGAGTGGCGTAGATATGGCAACAAACAAAAATGGAATTACGATAGCACAGACGTAGGCTTAAAAGAATTTTGGAAAGCGGGAATAAAAAGAGCTACAAATGAAAAAATCGTATCAGTAGGTATGCGTGGTGATGGTGATGAACCTATGAGCAGAGAAACCGCCACCACACTACTTGAGAGAATTGTTACTGACCAGAGAAAAATAATTGCAGATGTAACGGGTAAACCTGCAAGCCAAACGCCACAACTATGGGCGCTTTACAAAGAAGTACAGGATTATTATGATAAAGGTATGCGTGTACCGGATGACGTAACGCTATTGCTTTGCGATGATAACTGGGGTAATATAAGAAAACTCCCAAAACTAAATGAAGCTCCACGCAAAGGTGGTTATGGTATTTATTATCATTTTGATTATGTAGGCGGGCCAAGAAATTACAAGTGGTTAAACACAAACCCACTGCCAAGAATATGGGAGCAAATGCACCTTGCGTGGGAGTACAACGCCAAAGAAATATGGATTGTAAATGTGGGTGATATAAAGCCCATGGAATTTCCTATTTCGTTTTTTTTAGATTATGCTTGGAATCCTGAAAAGATAGGTGCAGATGATTTACAAAAATATACGGAGCAATGGAGTGCTGCACAATTTGGAAATAAGTATGCAAAAGAAATTGCAACAATTTTATCAACCTATGCTAAATATAATGGTAGAAAAAAGCCGGAGTTGTTGGATGAAAATACCTACAATATTGATAATGGAGAAGCATACAAAGTAACAAAAGCATACAGTGATTTACTTGTAAGTGCAAAAAAAATAAATACAAATTTACCAGGGGAATATAGAAATGCTTTTTTTCAATTAGTGCTACACCCCGTAAGTGCAATGGAGAATCTTTATAAACTGTATTATAACGTAGCATTAAATAAAAAATATTATCAAGCAAAAAATCTATTAGCAAATGACTATGCAGATTCAGTAAAAAAGTTATTTTTTCAAGACTCTATTATTAGTGTACAATATCATCAGCTAAATAACGGTAAGTGGAATCACATGATGAGTCAAACACATATTGGATATACTTATTGGCAACAACCTACCACGCAAAAAATCCCATCAATTAAATACATTGAATTAAACGCTGCGATCGATACGTCAGTAGAAATAATAAACATAAATAATACAGAAATTAACTCATTTAAAAATATAATTCCTGCTAAAACAAAGGGGAATGTGTTTTATGAAGAGAAGAAATACGTTTCAATAAATGGAGATCATTACACCAATGCTATAAACAAAGGAAATATAATATGGAAAATATTACCCGACCATGGTAGAACAGGAAATGCAATAACAGTGTTTCCTGTAACAGCAACATCGGAGGCTATTTCTTCAAATTCGCCATGTTTGGAATATGATTTTTATACCACAAGTAAAGATGATTTTAAAATAGTAACCTATTTCTCCCCCACATTAAATTTTCACAATACAGCTACAGGTTTACAATACGCTATTTCTATAGATGATGAAAAGCCACAAATTATAAGCATTAACAAAGAAGATAATAATGTACGTATTTGGGAGAGTTGGATGAAAGATAATATTATAATTAAAACTTCATCCCACAACATTAATAAAGCTGGCAAGCATACTTTAAAATATTGGATGGTTGATGCTGGAGTGGTTATGCAAAAAATGGTATTGGATTTTGGAGGAGTCGAAAAAAGTTTTTTAGGACCTGAGGAAACTAGGTACAACATAAAATAATCTACAGTATTATATAATTAATTTGATGAGAAAATATATTTACATAGCACTTCTATTTTGCTCCCTTGGTAGTAAAGCACAAGATTACAACGCCTACCCTATGTGGAATACCAAACTTACTTTTGACCAAAGAGTAAATGATCTAGTAAGCCGATTAACCCTTGAAGAAAAAGTAGCACAAATGATGAACCATGCGCCAGCAATAGAAAAACTGGGTATACCTTCATACGATTGGTGGAACGAAGTGTTACATGGTGTTGCACGAACTCCTTATAAAGTAACCGTGTTTCCACAGGCAATAGCAATGGCAGCCACATTTGATACAAACTCTTTATACAAAATGGCCGATTATGCAAGTACAGAAGGTAGAGCAATTTTCAATAAAGCAAATCAAGAAAAAAGAAATGGTGAGCGTTACGTAGGCCTTACCTATTGGACTCCAAATATAAATATTTTTAGAGATCCCCGCTGGGGGCGTGGGCAGGAAACATATGGGGAAGATCCTTTTCTCACGGCCATGTTAGGCAAAGCTTTTGTACGTGGTCTTCAAGGCGAAGACCCCCAATATTTAAAAGCAGCCGCATGTGCAAAACATTATGCAGTGCATAGTGGTCCTGAACCAAGCAGGCATGTAGATAATTTTAATCCTTCTACCTATGATTTATGGGATACTTATTTACCAGCCTTTAAAGAATTGATTACAAAAGCAAATGTTGCAGGAGTAATGTGTGCATACAATGCCATAAATACACAACCCTGCTGTGCAAATGATTTGCTAATGAATGATATCTTACGAAACCAATGGAAATTTACTGGTTATGTTACGAGCGACTGCTGGGCAATTGATGATTTTTTTAAAAACCATAAAACCCATGCAGATGCTACTACTGCAAGCGCCGATGCAGTAATGCATGGCACAGATATAGATTGTGGTACTGCCGCATTTCTTTCATTGGTAAATGCCGTAAAAAAAGGAATAATAACAGAAGCGCAAATTGATGTAAGTGTAAAAAGATTGTTTACCATCCGTTTTCGCTTAGGGATGTTTGATCCAATAAGCGAAGT
>JANMGS010000508.1:0-5173 GCA_031374745.1 Ferruginibacter sp.
TATTGGAATTGGCTAATTCGAGCCATGTCTTGTTTGCATCTTTGCCACTTTTAAATACAAAAACGAATACGAACACCAATAAATAGGCTAGGCTTGGATAAAATTGTATTTTAAAACTTTTATCCCTGCTAGTCATTTTCCAAGCCATTTCAAAACCGGCTTGCTCCGTTTTGTTTGAGCAAATGAGGGGTGCTATTTTTTCTTCCAAACCTATTTTTTGTATCCCTTTGCTATCTAATACAACTAATTTAGTTTCTGCACCTGTATTGCCCATGGCGGCTATTTTTTTTGCAAAATTGGGTGCAAGAAATTTTATCATTATCCAAAAAGTGAAAAGGGGTATAGACACTGACAGTAAAATCATAATCAAATGTGGCCCATCTACTTTTAATTGTTGTATCGCTTGCAATGCATTGGCCATCCACATAGGTGGCAGTAAGTAAGTATACCAATATATGGGCACACTAAATTTCAGTTGCTCAAAATTGATGAGTCTTGGTACAATTTGGAAACCAGCAGCAAATAAAATAGTCATTACAATTTGAAACCAATTAATAATATCCTTTACTTTTTCTTCGCTGCTTACCCGCAGTATAAGTCCATATAAAAGATAGGTTATAAAAACAGCAAACATTACCGTAAGCAAAATGGTAAAAATGGAAGCAATACCAACCAACAAACCAAATTGAATAAAGGGAAAAACAATCGGAAAAAGCGACAAGGCAATGGTAAACTGTAATAAATAAACCAATATATGAACAAGCCTTGCTACAAAAAATGTTTTGCTGCTTACAGGCCGTGGTAATATAATTTGGTTATCGGTAGTATCCAACAATACGCTGCTAAAGTCTGTAATTAGTGTCATGGCCATCATAAACAAAATATAAGAATGCACAGTGGTCATGCTCATTACAATTTCTTGCAAGCTCATAATAAGTGTACCAATAAATAAACCCATGAACGCATATACGATAAGGGTTACCAGCAATTGGTTTTTGGGTTCTTTGTCGGATTTTTGTTTCATGCTCACTCGTACACGCCGCCTATCCATAATGAGCTTCGTTTCTGCTATGATTTTAAGTTTCTCAAAATCCACTTCTTTTTGAAGAAATGTTTTGGCTATCCATAACACAAATTTCAATATCAATTTGTCCATGATTAGCTGTTTAAAACATTTATAAATTCTTGTGCAGTATTTTCATGCTGTGCACTTCCTCCAGTGAGAGAGGTAAATATACTTTCGAGTGAACCCACATGTGCATTGTTTTTCAACTCAGCAAAAGTGCCATCCGCTTTCACTTCACCTTTGTCTATGATGATTATTCGATCGCTTATTTTTTCTACCACATCCATAATATGCGATGAGTAGAAAATTGTTTTACCAGCAGCTTTCAATTGTGCCAGTATTTCTTTTACCAAAATAACGGCATTGGCATCAAGCCCACTGAGCGGTTCATCCAAAAATATTATTTCGGGGTTGTGTATCAGACCGCTTATAAGCAACACTTTTTGTTTCATGCCCTTGCTATAGCTAGTCATTCTTGTATTGGCTTTGTCTTGTAAGTCAAACAAACGAAGCAGTTCATTTGTTTTGGTAGCTATGGTAGCATCATCCATATTGTAAAGCTTTCCACTAAAACGAAGATATTCAATTGGGGTAAGCACATCATACAATGCAGCTAGCTCAGGTATATATCCAATCTTCGATTTTACTTCCATGGCTTCCTTGCGCACATCGAGACCCATTACATGCACATCGCCTTCAAACTCGCTGGTAATGCCGCACAATATTTTTATCGTGGTGCTTTTACCTGCACCATTAGGGCCAATATACCCTACAATTTGCCCGGCTTCTATTTCTAAGTTTATGCCTTTAAGCACAAGGTTGCTATCGTATGCTTTTTTAAGATTGTTAATTTGGATAATGCTCATTTGAAATTCAATGAATTTGAATAGTTTTATTTCTTTCAACAAATTTCAGCTAAAATTTTTTATCATCAATAATAATGTTATAGCTGGTGATGAATTCATAAAACTGGTATCTGCATTTTAAGTAACTTGCATAGAATATTTTAATAAATTTTGTAATGATTTTTTAAATTGATTGTTGTAGAAAAATGAAAAAGACTTTCTTAATAAATATTGCCTTTGCGGTTTGTTTAAATATTGTTGCTCAAGATAAAAAAATGGCCACTAAGGTATCCGAAGTTGAGCATAAAGTTATAAGAATGCCTAAATTTTCCATAGGAGATTTCCCAAAAAAATCTATAGCAATTGCAGATATTAGTATAATGCAAAATGTTGGGGATAGTTTGCAACTTGGGTTTGTACTCGTGGGACTAGATAATCAAGTTGCTGAAATAATTACGAAAAAAACATTAACGCCTTTTCTGCAAGATCATGTGTATGCCTTATATGAAGATGATTTTAAAAAAGAAGGTGTGCAAATGTTTTGGATAATTAAAGACTTGCGCATTGGAGAAAAAGCCAGCACTTTTACAGAGTATTCTTATCTTAGATTTAAAGCAGATGCATATATAAGTAGGGGTGGAGATATGTACAACCTTTTAGCTACTATAGATACCGTTTTTGCATCATCTAGTGGGGCAGATGTTACTGCTTGGCATGGCACCGAAATTGAAAATGCGCTTAAATTTTTATTAAAAATTTCTTTAAAAAACGAAGCAGAAAAATCATTCAGTAGAGGTGAAAATTTAACTAAATCTCAAATCATTGAAAATGAAAAAAGCGCAATCGATATTCCTATTCTTAAATCAGAAATGTATAATGATGGAGCTTACAGCAATTTTGGTGAATTTTTAAACAATAACCCGTCAATATCTAATTTTAAACTGCATGTTGTAGATAAAAATACGATAGTTTGCTTAGCAGAAAATATGAAGGATACATTAAGCATATGGGGGCTTTGTAAAAAAGGAGAAATCTATAAATTTGAAGATGGGGCATTAATACCATTAGAAAAACATGGTAAAGGGTTTATTATTTCTGATTTTATCAAAAAAGTAAATAGAAAAAATGCCAATGCCTTTGCTGCTGCCGTTTTTGGTGGTTTGGCTGGCGCACTTTTGCAAAGTAATTTGTCTAACAAAAGGATTTTTCAGGTAAAAACAATTAAACATATTACAAAAAAAAGAATGCTACCTAATGCCACTTGCATTGATATGAAAACTGGAGAGCTTTCGTTTTAAAATCATTCAATATACTTAAAATAAAAATGTGCAAACGATTTCCCGCTCACACATTTTATAATACTTTATCTATTGCATAATAAAAGATGCCAAAAGATGTACTGTTGAATGGAGCCCTTCGATAAACTCAGGATAAACTCGCCACTGAAGTTTAATCAAGGCCTTTCAGCCCACTAAAAAAACCTCAAGTCATCTCTAGAAAGGAGGGGAGCCACTCTTCAATAATTTAACGAAGATTCAATTTACCAGAGTCTAAAGTCCCCCTTCGGGGGATTTAGGGGGCTTCTATTTCAAAATACTCCTTCCTATCACAATCCTTTGCACTTCGCTCGTACCCTCATATATCTGGGTAATTTTTGCATCTCTCATCATACGCTCCACATGGTATTCTTTTACAAAGCCGTACCCACCGTGTATTTGCACAGCTTCCGTAGCCGTCCACATAGCGGTTTCACTGCTAAATACTTTTGCCATAGAGCTACTAAGGGTATAATCAATATGCTCATCTTTTTCCCAAGCTGCTTTTAAGCAAAGCATGCGAGCACATTCAATTTTTGTAGCCATGTCGGCTAGTTTAAATTGGATGATTTGATGGTTCATGATTTCTGTGCCAAATGCTTTACGCACTTTGCTGTATTTAAGGGCAAGTTCATACGCACCACTTGCAATACCCAATGCTTGTGCAGCTATACCTATACGCCCACCAGCAAGGGTTTTCATGGCAAATTTAAAACCAAAACCTTCCTCGCCAATCCTATTTTCTTTAGGCACTTTTACATCGTTAAACATGATAGTGTGGGTATCACTACCTCTAATACCAAGTTTGTTTTCCTTCGCACCAACAATAACGCCAGCCCATTTTTTTTCTACTATAAATGCATTTATACCACGGCTACCTTTGCTCACATCGCTTTGTGCTATTACCAAATATACGCTGGCACTGTTGCCATTGGTAATCCAGTTTTTTGTACCATTCAATAAATAATGGTCGTCTTTTTCTTCGGCAGTTGTTTGTTGAGAAGTTGCGTCACTGCCTGCTTCTGGCTCACTTAAGCAAAAAGCGCCTATGTACAATTCACCATCTTTTTTGCCTTGCGCAAGTGGTTTTAGGTATTGTTGTTTTTGTTCTTCGTTGCCATATTCTTGCAAGCCATAGCAAACCAAACTATTGTTCACACTCACACATACGCTCGTGCTAGCATCTACTTTGCTTATTTCTTCCATTGCCAATACATAGCTCATCGTATCAAGTCCCGCACCGCCATATTCCGGTTTTACCATCATGCCCATAAAACCTAGGTCTGCTAGTTTTTCTATTTGTTCTTTAGGGAATTTTTGGTGCTCGTCTCTCTCTATAACACCAGGCAAACACTCATTTACGGCAAAATCTCTTGCCGCTTGTTGTATCATCAATTGTTCTTCGGTAAGTTGAAAATTCATATAGCTTTTTTAATGCTGCAAAATTAAGGTATTTGAAGCTACAGAAAATGCATAATTATGTTTTAATCTTTTGTCATATGTCTACCAATCTTGTGTCTGCTTTGGGGCTGTGTGCAGAAGATCTTTGTTGAGCATTTGTAGCGGCTGTATGTAGTACCTGCCTTTGCCGGCAGGCAGGCTCCTCGTTTCGCTTTGCTTCACTGCGGGGTACTAATGCCCATCCGCCACCTGTCCCGTACATGTATGTCGGGAGCCCATCGGCAGAATATCTTTTTTCGGCTTTTGTAGTAGCGGGTGGTTTTTTCAATTTTTTCAATTTTTTACAAATTTCATTACAACGAAATAGTTTAGTGCATTTTTTTAAAGCTTTGTATAAAAAAAAACAAACTAGCTTTGCTTCTTATGCAAACAGCATCCCAAAATCTCTCCATTCAAAAAAAGATAGCAGCGTTATCCATCGTATTGTTCTTGATAAAAATGTCGGCTTATATTCTTACACATTCTGTAGCCATACTTACCGATGC
>JANMGS010000542.1:0-4940 GCA_031374745.1 Ferruginibacter sp.
TTAATGATGGAAGCATATAAAAAAGCCATAAAAGATAAATATCGTTTTTTCAGTTATGGTGACTCTATGCTTATAAAGTAAATATTATCAATTGATTATATAATTTTAGCGCCTCTTTTTGAGGCGCTTTTTTCATGTATGGGCATAAAAAAGGGGTTGTGATAGAAATCGCAACCCGTATTAATCCAATATCCTATGAAAAACCATACTTAAAACGCACCAATACATTCTTTTATTGTACAGATTTAAAAATTAGTTTATTTATTTTCTGTTTTGTAACTTTCCTGTATAAATAAATCGCTATGCGTACAATACAAAACTGGTTATCGGAGTATGGCGAAAGCCATCGAAATGAAACCAATAAGCTAATTCATTGGATATGTGTGCCATCCATTTTTTTCTCCATTGTAGGGTTATTGTACTCCATTAAGCTCCCATTTTTTTGGCAAACCCACCAGTTAAATGTAGCCATGCTTATTACTGCAGTAGCCATTATGTATTACTTTATGCTTTCACCTAAGTTGGCTATTGGAATGTTTCTTTTTTGTACCATTTGTTTGTTGCTAGCACATTTTGTGGAGCGCAGTGCTGTTCTCCCTCTGTGGCAATTATCCATTATTATATTTGTCTTGGCTTGGATAGGCCAATTTTATGGCCACAAAGTAGAAGGTAAAAAGCCCTCTTTTTTAAAAGATATTCAATTTTTAATGATAGGCCCAGCTTGGTTGATGAGTTTTATTTATAAAAAATTGGGCATTGGTTTATAATAGCTTTAATGGACAAATTATTTGGCTCTAACGAGTTTACAACGCAGAACAATCAAACTGCTTTTATTCCAAAATAATGCTTGGATGTATAAGGCATTCATCATTTTTTATTTTTAGGCTATTCCATTACTTGTGTTGTAAAATATAGTCAATTTTGTAAAACGATAACATTATAACAAAACTAGATTTTGCCAGATGCTATTCTGATGCTACCATTTGCTCATTTTGTTTTAAAAGATTGAGCAACTGTTTTATGTTTAGTTAATAGTAATTTGTAGTGCCTTACTGCATAAATAAATTTGTACATGCGTAGACTGTATTTTATAGCTTTCTTCACTTTATTATTTGTTAGATGTTTTGGGCAATTTGATTCTGATTACAATTATTCATTTAAGACATATACTGCAAAAGATGGACTAGTGCATAATTACACCAAAAAGTGCCTACAGGATAGCAAGGGTTTTTTATGGATTATTACACAGCATGGACTAAGCCGATTCGATGGCTTTAACTTTAAAAATTTTGAACATAACAATGCTGATAGTAATTCTTTGCCCATAAATGATATTGAAGATATTGCAATTGATAACAAGGATAATATTTGGTTGAGTTATAAATCCGGACTTTGTTTTTTCAATCAAATTAATCATCAGTTTAAAATAATAAAAGTTAAAAATCGTAATCTAAAAAGTTACGTAATTGTATTTGATAAAAAAAGAAATTGCATTTGGAGTGTAAATTTCAGTGATTATACAAAGATAGATTGCGCTACTTTATCAACTTACGCCACTTCTTTCAAAAAGCCCGTAACCTCTTACAATGACAAGATTAATTTTTTATTATTAGATAGTAAAGATAGGTTATGGATACCTTATGCTAGAACCCGTTATCACACTATAAATCTTACATCTGCAAAACAATATTATCATAATGAAAGGATAGAGCCTACTTCATTTTACGAAGACAATGAAAAAAATATATGGATGACCTCATGGCACAAAGGTTTCAGAAAAGTAATTGTTAATGATTCGCTTCATCAGTTTGATAATTATGGTGACCCTAATTTGCGGATTTCATCCTCCGAATTTGAATTTATTTCGCAAGGCACAACCCAAAGCAATGCACTTTGTGGCAAAAATTTCTTATGGGTAATAAAATACGACGATGGATTATTTTTATTTGATAAAACAGCTGGTAAGTTTGTAAAGCAATATTACTATAATGCTAATAATAAAAACGGCCCTGCTACTGATTTTAATGAATATATTTTTACCGATAAAGATGAGAATATTTGGATTTGTACTTGGTATGGAATATCTAAAGTTAATCCAAAAGAACAACAGTTTACAAGCAGAGAATTACCTGAGCTTCGAGACCAGCTAAACAACTGGGTATCTGGGCTAGCGAACGACCCATATCAAAAAGATGTATTGTGGATGTCAGTATGCGGAATGGGCATTGTTAAATATGAGAAATCTTCAAATAAAATACTTAACAGATTTGGTTTTTATTACGATGATACCAAATCAATATTATATGGGGATGATTATAATTATGATTGGCGCTGGACTACCGACTTATATCAAGACAGTTATAAACAGATTTGGTCAACCACTTATGCTGGACTTTTTAAAATTAAAAATGCTGTTGTTTCAAAAATTACCCTTATTGATAATGACAGTAACTTTATTTATCCACGACTTTCGAAAGAATTAGGAAAGGGGGTAATTTGGGTAATCGGGCGAAAAGGTATTTTTAGGCTAGATGCATTAACAAATAGGTATTCTTTTTTTGCAGATGCAAACGACAAGGAAAATAATTTTTATGATATTGAACAATTAGATAACGAAAACTTGGTACTTGCTAGTGATAGTGGGATAAAAATCTTTAATATTGTAAGCCATAAATTTATTGCTTTACATGAAAACAGTATAGAATTAAACCCAGCAGAAAAAGCCAGTCGCTGCATTGAACTGATAGATAAAAAATTATATATTGGCAGTTTAAATGGTTTAAGAGCTTATGACTTTTCTACTAAAATAAGTACCGAATTAGGTAAAAGCGTAGGTATTGATAAAGTGGATGAATGTCGTTTAAAAAAAGACAATAATAAAAATCTTTGGATAATTACCTCCCATGGATTGTTCAAGTATAACCCATCGAAATTTGACTTTGAAAAATTTACTACCAATGATGGTATTTACAGTTTAAGTGAGGAGCCTGCCACTTTTTTTTCTTATGACGAAAATTTTTATATCGGCTATCGAATGGCATTCACAAGTTTCAACCCAGCGCACGTAAACATAAACAATCAACTAACTAATCCTGTAATTACAGAAATAATCATCAATGGTAAGATATTACACGAGCCATTAAGTATATCTCAAAAAATTCCCTTACAATTAAACTTCAACAAAAATGAAATTATCTTAAACTATACAGCACCCGACTTTACAAACACTGATAAAATTACTTTTACTTATCAATTAGAAGGTTACGACAAAGTGTGGATTACAGCTGGCACAAGGCGCACAGCTACATATACTAATTTACCACCTGGGCATTATACCTTTAAATTAAAAGCAGCAAATAGCAGTGCCTTGTGGAATGATAACTATACAAGTTTTTCTTTTTATATAAAACCTGCCCTTTGGCAACGCTGGTGGTTTTGGCCTTTGCTAGGTTTGATTTTTGTGGGCTTGGTTATTGTTATAGCCCGCAAGCGAGTAGCAGCCATTAGGCAAAAAGAAAAGCAAAAAACTGCTGTAAACAAAGCCATGGCTGAGCTAGAAACAAAAATGTTGCGAAGTCAAATGAATCCGCATTTTATTTTTAATAGCCTCAATTCCATTCAAAAATATATTTGGGAAAATAAGGAAGAAGATGCTGCAGAATATTTGGCAAGGTTTGCAAAATTGATGAGAGCTATATTGGAAAATTCTAGAAAAGAATTGGTTTTGCTAAAAGATGAAATTGAAGTAATGAAATTGTATATAGAATTAGAACACAGACGAAGCAATAGCAATTTTGATTATAGCATAAAATTAAGTGAGCATATAGACTTGCTGAAGGTTGCTATACCACCTTTGCTAATGCAGCCATTTATTGAAAATGCCATTTGGCATGGCTTAAACAAGAAAAAAGAGAAAGGCAATTTAATTGTTTACGTAACTTGTACCGACGATCAACTGATTTGTACAATTGATGATGACGGCGTAGGAAGACAACTACAGGTTGGAGAAATTTCAACAGTGAAAAAATCATTGGGTATTGGTATTACAAAGGAAAGAATAAAAAGATTGATGGAAACAACCAAGCAATTTGCTGGAGTAATTATAGAAGATAAAATGGATAAAGGTATGGCCTCTGGTACAAAAGTAATTTTAACCTTGCCGTTGCAAAATTTGGAAGATGCTATTTAATCATTACTCACTATTAACTTTGTTTCCTAGCCTTGTTAAGTTTTTGGAAGCTTAAAAATATCTGTATGCTTAAATGTTACATTGTAGATGATGAACAAAATTCGTTAGATGCTCTTGCTGCCATGCTCAAAAAAAAATTTGTGCAACAAGTTGTTATTTGTGGAAGTTCTATTTCTGCTAGCAAAGCAATAGAAGAATTAGAAGTACTGCAACCAGATGTTTTATTTTTAGATGTTGAAATGCCCGAAATGTCAGGGTTAGAATTATTAAAGCATTTTCCTGAAAGAAATTTTAATGTAATATTTACTACTGCTCACGAAAAATATGCATTGCCTGCATTAAAAGCAGCAGCTACGGATTATTTGGTGAAGCCCTTATCGCCACAGGATGTTTTTGATGCGCTGCAAAAATGTAAGGAAAGGAAATTGGCAAAAGAAGTAACCAAAACGGAACTCAGTTACAAAATAAGCCTGGCTACTAATTATGAAATGCTATTGGTAAATGTAACTGATATTGTAAGAATAGAAGCCAACAATAATTATTCGCATTTTTATTTTACCAATAGGCCAAAAGTAATTGTAAGCAAAACCTTAAAGGAATTTGAAGAACAATTGGCTGCCTATAACTTTTATAGAGTACACCAATCTCATTTGATAAACATGCAATACATTCAATCTGTAAAGAGCGATGATGGGGATTATGTGCAATTGCAATACGGGCATAGGGTAGAAATAAGCCGCCGTAAAAAAAC
>JANMGS010000557.1:0-8798 GCA_031374745.1 Ferruginibacter sp.
ATAATATACCGTGGTTTGCGCATGGTAAACTGGGACCCAGCCAGCAAAACCGCTCTTAGCGATGAGGAAGTTATTTTTAAAGATATAGACAGCAAATTATATTATGTAACCTATCCTTTTGCAGATGGAAGCGAGGGGGGTATTACCGTAGCTACCACAAGGCCTGAAACGATTTTGGGTGATGTGGCTATTTGCGTAAATCCTACTGATGAAAGATATTTGAACATGATTGGTAAAGAAGTACTAGTACCCATCATCGACAGAAAGATAAAAATTATTGCAGATGAATATGTAACAGCAGACTTTGGTACGGGTGCTTTAAAAGTAACACCTGCACATGATAAAAATGACAATGAGCTAGGTAAAAAACATCATTTAAGAGCATTGAATACGCTGGATGAAGAGGGAAAATTTACATTGGAAGAATTAGAAGATGACCTCATAAACGATACCATTGTTTCGTATGCAGGCGTAGATCGTTTTGCACTTCGCAAAAAAATTGCAGTAGATATTGAAGCCATTGGTTGCCTACAAAAAATAGAAGATTACAAAAGCCAAGTGGGTACGAGTGAGCGTACTGGAGCTGTTATAGAAAGCCGTTTATCGCTACAGTGGTTTATGGATATGAAAAAATTCATTGCTACAAACCCTGATATTGCTGCCGCAGTAGCAGATGAGCGTATAAAATTTCACCCATCAAAAGCAAAGAATACGTATGCACATTGGATGGATAATATTAAAGACTGGTGCATTAGCCGGCAATTGTGGTGGGGCCAACAGATACCAGCGTGGTATGATGAAGCAGGAAATGTTATTGTTGCAGAAACAGAGGATGAAGCATATAAAGAATATTCAAAGAAACACGGACTTAAGTCTCTCCCTTCGGGGGAGGTTTGGAGGGGGCTTTCTCAAGATGAAGATTGCCTCGACACTTGGTTCTCCTCCTGGTTATGGCCAATGGAAGTTTTTAAAGGAATAAGCAACCCTGACAATGCAGATATAAATTACTATTATCCTACAACCACGCTAGTTACGGGTCAAGATATTATTTTCTTTTGGGTGGCTCGTATGGTAATGGCTGGTTATGCTTTTAAGCAAGAGCAACCTTTTAAAGATGTGTATTTTACTGGCATGGTAAGAGATAAGCAAGGGCGCAAAATGAGTAAGCAACTGGGCAACTCACCAGACTTGCTTGGCTTGATTGATCAATACGGAGCAGATGCGGTACGCTTTGGAATAATGATTGCATCGCCTGCGGGTAATGATATTTTGTTTGATGAAGGCTCTCTGGAACAAGGACGCAATTTTAATAATAAGATGTGGAATGCAGTGAAGTTGTTGAAGATGTGGGAGAGCAGGACGACAGAAGCAGGACAACGGACGACGGACGACGGACAACAGTGGTCTGTGGACAGTGGTCAGTGGTCTGCTTTCTGGTTTGAGGCAAGATTGCATGAAGTGCGTGCCGAAGTAAACGACATGCTAAACCAATTTAAATTAAGTGAGGCATTAAAAGTTATTTACTCATTGATTTGGGATGACTTTTGTAGTTGGTATTTGGAGTGGGTGAAACCTGGTTTTGAACAACCGATTGAAAAAGTGGTATATGATAAAACAGTAGAATTCTTTTCGCAATTGATGGAATTACTTCATCCTTTTATGCCATTTGTAACAGAAGAAATTTATCATTTGCTTGAAGATAGAAAAGATGATTTATGCACGCATATATATGCAGCGGCTGTACAAACAGATGAGAAAATATTAAGCGAAGGTACTTTACTAAAAAATATTATTAGTGGCTTGCGTGATGTACGCAACAAGAACCAAATAAAACCAAAGGAAACGATAAAAGTACATATACAAACTGCGGAAGCTACTGTATATAAAAGCATTGAAAGTATTTTGGCAAAGCAAATAAACTGTGCATCCATCATGTACGTGAACGATGCTGTGGCTGGAACCATCACCACCGTAATAGGCAAGGATAAATTTTATATAGAAACCGAACAGCCACTAAACATGGCAGGTCAGCGAGAAGATTTGGAAAAAGAATTGGCACACCTTAAAGGATTTTTGCTAAGTGTAGAAAAAAAATTGGGTAACGAAAAGTTTGTAGCAAATGCAAAGCCCGAAGTGTTGGCAATTGAAAATAAGAAAAAGGCTGATGCAGAAGAGAAGATTGGTATTATAGAGGAAAGTTTGAAAGGAATGAATAATGGATAATTGATAATTGGAGTGAACCTTATTTGTTTAAATGACCATATGAAAAAATGTATATTTTTTGTTGCAATTAATTGCTTTTTGTCGGTAAAGTGTTTCGGACAAACTCAATTAGAGATGAATATACAAGCAAATAACGATTATAAAGTTGCAGATGCAAAGATGAATACGCTTTACAAAAAAGTGTTGAATTCATTGAAAAATGCCTCCGACAAAAAATTATTATTAGAGGCGCAAAGGGCATGGATAAAATACAAAGAAACGCATTGCAAACTGGCAGCCAAAGCCTATGAAAGCGGTTCCATACAGCCTTTGATATATGCAACCTGCTTAACATCCATTACAGAGGATAGGATAAAGGAGCTTAAAAAACTTATTGAAGAAAACTAAATATTACTAGTAAACAAAAAGGCCATTCAACAATTTGAATGGCTTTTTTGCATTTAGTATTGGTTTACTCTTTTATTAATTTATGAATATCTTTTTGGAGCGTTTCATTATTTTGAACTTCTAAAATATAAAAGCCACGCTCTACATTAACTAAATCAATGATGGCTTTATTCTGACCTTTTGTTAAATGCTTTTGTGTAGCATTTATTTTTTGCCCCAAACTATTGTAAACAGTAAAAGTATAATTGCTTTCTACATCTGCTATTATAGAAACAGTAGCCAATTCCTTTACTGGATTGGGAGCAATAGCATAAACATTTACACCAGTGTTTTTCAAGTCGGTTATGTTTACCGTTTTTATAGAAGAAATACGCTTGCTGCCATCTATATCTACTTGAATAAGCCTATAATAAATTTTTGCAACTTGTGGAAAAGCATTATCGTTGTAGCTATATGTTTTTTCTGATTGACTGTAACCGGCGCCTGCAACTGTTGAAATGGTTTCAAACTTTATTCCATCGATACTTCTTTCTAAAATGAATTCTTTATTGTTTATTTCTTGTTGTGTTATCCAAATCAATTTCACCATTTTATTTTCATACATTGCTTTAAAATCGGTAAGTAATATAGGTAATACACAATTGATAGTCATATTTAATTGTATGGTATCGTTACAACCAGGGTATAATTGTTTTATAGCATAATATGTACCAGTTGATGTAGCACTTGTAACAGGCGCAAAAGCACTATTCAAATATTGCGAATAGCCTGGCCTTTTGGGCAATATGCTGCTAAGTGGGAAAGGTGAGCAACCCGTTATGGAAGTATCTGCTATGGGTGTACAAGTTGGTACATTTACTACCAATGTTGTTGGGCCTAGTGCAGGGCATCCAAATGCATCAAAACCTGTTGGACTGCTATAAGTACTTCTACTCTCTCCAGAGATATTTCCTACAAAAGTTACAAATGCTTTATTAACCAGATTGGAATTACAATGAAAAATCTGGCAATCATTTGTTACCGTCACTTTAAATTCCATAGTTGTTACACTAT
Source organism: Ferruginibacter sp. (assembly GCA_031374745.1). Taxonomy (GTDB): domain Bacteria; phylum Bacteroidota; class Bacteroidia; order Chitinophagales; family Chitinophagaceae; genus Ferruginibacter. The sequence continues at coordinate 3,664 of JANMGS010000557.1, forward strand.
CTGTAGCAGCGCTAATTCCCATATTACCACCTGTAGTTCCATTTGCGGTAGCTCCCAAATTAAATCGTACAAAATTAACTCCTCCAATTAACTGAAAGCTGGCTTGATCTACGTCAATCCCGTCTGTTTTTGTTCCTGCATTGGCGCCTGTATTTATTTTCATAGAGTTGGGAACATAATTCATTGCTCCATACAAACTATCATACAATACCACATTTTTTGCTGGATCATTTCCTTTGTTTACCACTTTTAAATTAAACTTCAGTGTATCACCCAACTCTACCAATCCACCATTTAAATCAATTGCATCTTTGTAAATTTCAATTGATGGTTCAAAAACATCTATAGCGGTAGATATCATGAATGGCGCATACACATCTCCTGAGGAAGTCATTCTTAATGTAGCCGTATTTGCACTGTTGGTTAAAAATGTAAACGCTGAGTTATCTGGTTTAAAAATATCTAAATCAATACCCAGGGTATTAGGACTATTTGGTGACCTTACAATTTCGGCAACATCGTTGGTAATTGTACTATTGAATGCATTGTTTGCTTCATTTTTAGTGTTGGTAACAGATAAAAACCCTGAGGCTGCATTTCCCCTAAACTTGAGACTATCACCAGTATTTCCCCTATCACCTTCTAGTGAATAAACTCCCAATTTTAAATTTACCAATGCAGGACTTGGTGGTGTAAAAAATCCATTAATGGTAATATTTTGAGGGTTAGCTGCATCTATTGATGATATTCCTCTAAAAATAGTAAGGTTGCGCAATGGCAATGTGGGGTCATTGTATATAACCACCAATGTCCATCCACCACATAAATTTGTAGTAGCATTTTGTAAAACTTGGTTGGCCAACCAATAAGTTCCTGTACCACCAGCTCTTACAAGATTGGTTACTTCTTTGTAACAATAATACCCGCCAAACGGCACAGTTGCGTCTGTACTTATATCAGCTTTTAAACCAACATAACCACCTACGGGTGTTTTAAAATAAACAGAATCTCTTTTTGCATAGTTTGTAGTGGCAGCAGTAATATTACCTCCCCAAAATAGTTCTGCATAAATAACCCCACAACCACCTGTTGTGCCAAGTGTAAGGTTTGCATTGCTCCTGCTAAATCGTGTTACAGGATCTGCGGCATCTGCAATGTTTATATAATTCATGGTAAAGCCATTGTTGCTTAAGTTATTACCACCACCAGAACCAGCAGGAGATACACTGCCAAGTGCAGTTGTGCATGTACCACTAGCAGCGCAAGTAAGCATCGAATTTCCAGTAAAAGTAATATCGCCACGCTGGGTAACTTGTTTCCAAATTGTAAATGGTGTAATAGACTGAGCTACTAGCTTGTATGAAGAAAAGATGCAGATAGCAATTGATAAAATAAATGCTTTCTTTTGTAATTGGTTTTTCATAAATATTTATTCATTTGCATAAAGACGATTATAATTGTTAGATAGGTTTTTTTTATAGAGAATTATTCCGATATTTTAAAATAAATAATTAACTGGCTTTTAAACAGCATGTTAAAATACCAAAATACCAAAAATGTTTTTGTAGTTTCGTTTCTTAAATAGATTTTACATGAAGGCTATTAAATTCATATTATTATTATTATTATGTTTTACAGGTATTGTTAGCAATGCCCAAATAAAAACAGCGCCTAAGCCTATTGTAAAGTTTAAGCCTCCAAAATTATCTGTATCACTCGGTGGTTTTAAAGACTCTTCTTTTATAGCTCCGCAAGTGGCTGATTCCATCATTGGATTACCGTTAAAAATTGTAGATGAAAAAAATATTGCTTATACGCTATCTTCTTACCAATTTTTGTATAGAAAAATTGTAGTATCAGAAAATGAGGCAACAGGTAAAGCCTATAATACAACTTCTGTAAAATCCTCTTTATTTAAAGTATCTCCTCTACCCACTTTATGGTTAAAAGCTGTAAGAGAGTTGCCAAGACCCGGAGAAGAATATATTTTCTTTGATATAATTGTAAAAGACAATAAAGGCAGGTTTATGTATGCTCCTAATGTAAAACTTACCATTCGCTAATGCAGATAAAAAAAGTAAGTACTACTGATTTAAGCAGTGTACAAAACCTTGCGGAAACTATTTGGCCCGAAGTGTATGCATCCATCATTTCTGCAGAGCAAATAAGATACATGCTAGATCTCATGTACAGCAACGAATCTTTACAACAACAATTAGACAAGGGGCATCAATTTATACTTGCTATGCAAGATGATACAGCCATAGGATTTGCAGCATTCTCCAAAAAATCTAACGAAGAACCAACCATTTTCCGCTTACACAAATTGTATGTGTTACCACAATTACATACAAAAGGTACGGGTAGTTTTTTATTGGATTATGTACAAACCGCCAGTAAAAATTTAGGAGCCAATACACTGGAATTAAACGTAAACAAAAATAACCCGGCTGTAAACTTTTACAAGAAAAAAGGGTTTTCTATACAAAGAGAAGAAGTATTGGATATAGGCAATGGATATGTGATGGATGATTACATTATGGTTTTGCCGCTTTAATTTTTGCTACTATTTCTTTTCAAAAAAATTATTAAAAAACAACAATTGGTATTGCACTGCGTTTGCCCAATAAGACCAATCGTGCTTACCTGGCCTTTCAATATAATCGTGTGCAATTTTTAGAGAAACCAATTTTTGGTGAGCAGCCTTACTCATACCGTAAATAAAATCATCTACACCACAATCTATTATTATCGCCAACGAATCTTTTGGAGGTTCATCCATCAAATGCAATACGCTCCAGTTTTTGTAATAATCGTTGCTCGGCAAATATTCGCCAATACGCTTATCAAGGTCATAACCTTTGTTTATAATGGAAACATTTAACGCTCCGCTCATGCTACCACAGGCACCAAATGTTTCGCTATGCCTATATGCAATAAACATTGCTCCATGCCCGCCCATACTCAAACCTGCTATAGCTCTGTATTTCCTATCTTTTTTTGTTTTGTAATGTGCATCAATATACTCAGGCACTTCTGTACTAATATATGTTTCAAATTTATAAGTACTATCTATCGGACTATCAAAATACCAACTGTTTGATGCGCCATTTGGGCATACAATGATCATGCTATATTTATCTGCATCTGCTTGTAGTGTAGGAACTTTATTAGCCCAGTTGCTAAAATTTCCATAAGCACCGTGCAATAAATAAACAGTTGGGTATGCTTTACCTTGGGTATAATTACTGGGTGTAATCACTACTGCTTTTATATTTTTGTGCATGGAATTGCTGTAAATAGAAATAGTATCTGTGGAAGCAAGGGAGGAAAAAACCAATACAAATAGGCTAAAAATAAGAGAAGATAATTTTTTCATTTTATGTCAATATAAATTTTGTATGAAAATAGTCGTATTAAACAGAAAAACGTAACTTTAATAAAAAAATTATGGGTATTGAAACACTTCGCCTTAAAATCCAGGAAATGGTAAATAAGATTGAGGATGAATCTGCATTAAATATTTTAATGGAAGACGCTACTTCATATGTTACTACAAAAAATACCTCTATTTTAGAAGAATTAACAACAGACCAATGGCAAACTATTGAAAAAGCTCAAACCCAAATAAAGAATGGTGATTATAAAACGTATGATGAAGTAAAGCAACATTTTTCGCAATGGCTTACGAAGTAATATTTTCTGAAGAGATTTTTGAAAGGTTAAACTCCATTATTTTTTATTTAGAAAACAATTGGTCAAAAGAAGTAGCAGAAGCATTTCTTAAAAAATTTTATAGCATCATTGATAACCTTGCAAACGATCCAAAAGCTGGCATGCAAACTTTAAAAAAATCGTCTATTAGAAAGTTTGTGATTACAAAACATAATACACTCTACTATGAAATTTCTGAAAATAGGATTGAACTACTTACAATATTCTTCAATGTTCAAAATCCCAATAAAAATAAATTAGAATAATAAATGCTAGGCTTTCTTCGCTAGGTTAAAAGTCCTCCAGTGGGGTAACTACCTACCGTCATGCAGGTTTAGAGGACTGGGTTTAATAAACCAACTGCACCGTATCCTTTATCACCCCCATTACAAATACACTTTGCACGTTTCCTATATTTTCTATTTGGCTTAGCTTATTTACATGAAAGTTGTAATACGAATCCATATTTTCTTCTACCACTTTTAGCATAAAATCAAACTCGCCGCTGATGCTGTAGCATTCTATTATTTCGTTCATTTCGTTTATGGCATTTATAAATTTTATACCGGCGTTTTTGCTATGTGCTTTTAAAGATACATAGCAAATAACCATCAAGCTACGTTTTACTTTGCTATGATCTACGAGTGCGGCATATTGTTTTATCACGCCTTCCGTTTCCATGCGCTTTATCCGCTCATGTATGGGCGTGGTACTCAAATGAATTTTTTCGGAAATTTCCTTCACCGTTATCCTTGCATTTTGCTGGAGCAATGCTAAAATTGCCAGGTCTTTTTTGTCCAATGAAAAACTCTCTGTAGCTGATTCTTCTTTTAGTGATTGTTTTGCCATAGTAAAATGAATCTTTATTCTATAAAAATACAATTATTTGCATACTTATCCTAAATATTAATATTAACATAGAATAATATTCTAGTTAAAGTACATTTGCACTACGTCTGAGCGTTACGAGTTAGGGTTTGATGGTTACGGGTTACGGGTTTGATGGTTACGGGTTCTTCCACATTGAAGTAAATGCTTTTTGTTCGATGATTTTAGTGTAGAAAAACAAAATACAGTTCGATGTAAAAAAACCGCAACTCAAAACATATAAACCCGAAACCATAATAACGCCGATAAAAATTTGATAAATAAAAAGAGTGATGAAAAAGTTTAGGGATTGATTTAACCAATCCGAAACCTGCCTTTGCCGGCAGGCAGGCCCGCAACCCGCAATTCAAAACTTATAACAATAAATAACAATTAAACAATTTACAATGAGTACAACAATCACCGGTATCGATTTCAGCCTAAAAAATAAGGTTGCAGATATCACCCTAGCAGCATGGGGTCGTAAAGAAATTATGCTTGCAGAAGCAGAAATGCCAGGTCTTATGAGTCTTCGTGAAGAATTTGGTACGAGC
>JANMGS010000647.1:0-1976 GCA_031374745.1 Ferruginibacter sp.
TCTTTTTTGTATTTGCGATACAAGCGTAGGTACAAAAAAGAGGAAGAGAATATGAAGAAAATATTCGCTTAGATTATTTGAAAAAACTGAATGATTATTACAATTCATTTATTGATGGCTACAAAGAAGGTAAGTTGCTTATTATAGATGCAGATACCAATAAATTTGCAGAAAACGAAGATCACCTTGGGCAAATTATTTCTGGAATAGATGCGCAGTTGTTTGGGCTTTTTTAGAAAAAAGTATTGATTAGTTAGTATTGAGTATTGAGACTATGGTTTATAAGACTAGAAGGTTCTTTTCTTATTTTAAAGCGCAATTACTTTTTAATGTAATTTTAAAATAGAAAGGGTAGATACAAAAATTCGATTTATTTACTTTGGCTAAAACAATGAATTTTCCAATACAAAAGAATTAAATCTAGATACTAAATACTTAATACTCCATACTATTATTCCAGCAACCTATTCTTCATGGCATAAAAAATAAGGCCTACAGAGTTTTTTACACCAAATCGTTCCATGAGCCTGTCTTTTATAGCTTCTACTGTGCGGGCACTAATAAACACTTTGGCGGCTATTTCTGCTGCAGTAAATTCCATTGCTACAAGGGTAAGTACTTCTTTTTCTCTATCGCTTAATACAGCTTCGGTTGCAAGTGATGGGTTAAATTTTTGCTTGCTGTAATTTTTTTTAATTAGAATTTTATTTACAAATGGGCTCAAATAAAAGCCTGTTCTTTTTACATCATTTATGGCTTTGTACACTTCTGCAGGTTCAGAATTTTTAAGCAAGTAACCCGCTGCACCGCAATCCATCAAATGACCTACAAAGCGATCATCTTCGTACATGGTAAGCACAATAACCCTTATTTGAGGATATAATTTTGTAATGGCTTTGGTAGCATCAATGCCATCTTTTACAGGCATTTTAAGGTCGCACAAAATAATATCGGGCATATGCTCGGGTATCATTTGCAAAAGCTCTTCCCCATTATTTGCTTCAAATGCAAAACGTATGTTGGTATACTGCCGCATAGAGAGTATAACGCCTTTGCGAAATATTTTATGATCGTCTGCAATACCAATTTTTATCTCTTCCAACATAGATTACAAATATATGTGTAATAATTTATGCATTAAAACTAACTAAATAAAAGATAATAACAAGCAGAATTAATATCTAATCAAATAAATAGGATTTTACTTAGCAGTTTAGCCGCTTTGTGCAGGACAGTATTTACTTATTGGAAGTAAAAATTAAGCTGGTATATCTTTGGGTATTTCCAACGTTACTTTATAATAGGTTTGGCTCTCGTCTATATCGAAAGCAATTTTGCCATGCAATACTTTCATGCGACTGCCAATATTTTTAAGCCCCAACCCATTGCCTACATAGCTTAGTTTTTCAAATTCCTTTTGTACGATGCCTTTACCATCGTGGTGTATGCGTATGTAATAAATATCGTTGCTCACATTTTCTGTAAGATGTATAAAACCAGCATTGCTGTGCTTTATGATATTGTTTACCAGTTCTTGTATAACCCTAAAAGCGAGCATTTCTTGCTCAGGTGTAAGCCTTTCTCTGTAATCGTGAAAACGAGCCGAAGTTTTTATAACACCGCTGCCATTTATTTTTTGAAACAAATCGTTGGTGGCACTTTCCAAGCCAAAGTTTTTGAGTGTTGGTGGCATAAGGCCATGGCTTATATTTCTGATTAGTGTAATGGCTTCATCTATTATTTGCTTGGCGCTGTAGATGCTTTGTATTTGATGGGCTTTTTCTTGGTTTACCAGGTTATCGTTTAAGTACAAACGCACGGTAGCAAGCAATGGACCGGCATCGTCGTGCAGGTCCGATGCTATGTGCATTCGCTCTTCTTCTTGAAAGCGTATGCTGGCTTTGAGCATGGCGGTTTGTTTCTCCTCCTCCAACCTTGCTAGCTCTTTGTGAAAACCAATAACCCTCCGTTGGTGT
>JANMGS010000661.1:0-3708 GCA_031374745.1 Ferruginibacter sp.
ATATTAAATTATAAATAAATCACAAAAAAAGTTTGTACATTCAAATTAGGTTATATACATTTGCATTAATCAATCAGAGTATTTTCGAACAATTAACAATCATTAAGTTATGGCAAGCAAAAAATTAAAATTATTATTCACCCTTAGTATGTTCGTTTCGGCGTTTACATTTGCCCAGTCAGGTGGGAACAACAACGGCTATATGGGTGGCGGATACAGCATCTACGATTCGTCTGTTATCCCAACAAAAAGAATGGGGCAGCAAAATGAATTTTGGAATAATTCCACTTCTTTTCCTGCTAAACCTCGTAACATGTGGGAAGTAGGTGTTTCTACTGGTATGTTCACTATAAGTGGTGATGTGTCTACAGTTCCATTAACTGCACCTAACTTCAGTGTACATGTAAGAAAATCTTTTGGGTATATTTTCTCATTGAGAGCACAATATATTAACACTATCGCAAAAGGTCAAAATTGGAAAGCTACAGAGAATTTTGCGAAAAACCGAGCATTGTCTCAAAATGGTTATTATGCACCAAGATTAGTTGCTGGGGCAGGTGGAGTTGCACAATATGTAAACCAGGCTGTTTCTGCAAGTGGTGTTGAGAGAAGAAGTGCAACTAGGGATATAGCATATTACAATTATAAAACCAATGTTCAAGACTTAGGTTTACAAGGTATATTTACAGTGAACAACATCAGATTCCATAAAAACAAAACTGGTATCATTATATATGGTGGTGGTGGTATTGGTGTCACTTCGTTCCGTGCAAAAACAAACTACTTAAATGACGAAGGTGATGGTAAATCATATGCTTCTACTGCAAATGGTGGAAATGGGTTGTACAATACTGTATACAATGGTAATAACCCTGGTGGAGACCGTCTTTATACAAAACGTAAAGACATTAGAAAAGCTTTGAAAAATGGTATGGATAAGACATACGAAACAGAGGCTGAAAATGAGAATAATACCCTGCCGGCCAATGGGAAAAATACTATAAAGCCAAGCGGTACAGTACTATTAGGTGTAGCTTTCAAACTAGGTAGACGTATAAATTTAGCTATAGAAGACCGTTGGACGTTTGTAAAGACAGATTTATTGGATGGTCAGAGATGGCAGGAGCATGCTTGGGGTGATGCTGTGCTTACAAGAGATTTTGATTCTTACAATTATGCTTCTATTGGTCTTAACTTTAACCTTGGAGGTAAATCAGTTGAGCCTTTATATTGGTTAAATCCATTGGATTATGCATATAGCGAGTTGAATACGCCTAAGCACATGAAATTGCCTAAGCCTACATTTGATGATGCTGATGGAGATGGTGTTATTGATCAACTTGATCGTGAGCCAAATACACCAGCAGGTTGTCCAGTTGATACACATGGTGTAACAAAAGATACTGACGGTGATGGTGTTCCAGATTGTAGAGATAAGCAATTGATTACTCCAACAGAATGTCAACCTGTTGATGCTGATGGTATTGGTAAATGCCCTGAACCAGCTTGTTGTAAAAATCTAGTTGCTCCTGTTACAACAACTGTAAGTTGTCCAAGTGATTACCCTAGTCTTACTTTTAAAGGCAATGGTTGTACACTTAGCAACGATAATAAAACAATGTTAGCTTCTGTAGCATCAAAAATGAAATCTAGTCCTACTTGTAATGTAAGTATCACTGGTTATCCTGAGGCTTCAAAAGCATCTCAAGCTACTTGTAACTGTAGGAATGAAGCAATAAAAAATTACCTAGTAGAAAAAGAAGGTATAAGTGCTGATCGTATTTCTATTAACTGCGAGGTTAGTGATGGTGCGAACAAAAATACAGTTGACATCAAGTCTAACTAATAAAATAAGAAATTGCTTAATGATAAAAGACCCCTCCAATTTGGAGGGGTCTTTTTTTAAATCGACTTTATAATATGATTAACTTAATGCTTTTTGTTTTTAAATATTAATGAAGCAATTTTGATAAAAATAAGCTAATTTTGCAAATCATTATGAGTTCAATTTTAAAGGTTATAGCCAGCTGTATATTAATTCTAAGTTTTTCTTCTTGCAGTAAGTTTAGTAAAATAGAAAAAAGCAAAGATGTAGCATATAAACTTGAAAAGGCTGATGCATATTATGCCAAAAAGAGCTACAGAAACGCTAGAGTTCTCTATGAACAGTTGTTCTCTGCACTAAAGGGTACCGATAAATTTGAAGATCTTTATTATAAATATGCTTACTGCTATTATTATGAAAAACAGTATAGCGATGCAGAAAATCTGTTTAAAGGGTATTTAGAAGTTTTCCCTAATAGTACGCATGCCGAGGAAGTAGATTATATGCGGGCTTATAGCTATTATAAACAGAGCCCTAAGTTAGAGTTGGAGCAGGTAAATACACTGAAAGCAATTAATATGATGCAGACTTTTATTAACCAACACATTGGTTCTCCAAGGGTTAAGGATGCAACAGCCATAATTGATGAAGGAAGAGCAAAATTAGAACTCAAAGAAGCAAGAGAAGCTAAACTGTATTTTAATTTGGGGCAATACAGAGCAGCTGGTTTAGCTTATAATTCGTTGCTTAATAGCTATCCAGAATCTTTAAAAGGAGAAGATTATAAGCTAATGGTTGTAAAATCGTATTATCTTTTTGCAAAATTAAGTATAGTAGAAAAGCAAGTAGATCGTTTCGAAAAAGTAACAATCGAATACCAGGATTTTATAGACAGATTTCCTGATAGCAAATTACTAAAAGAAGCAGAAAATTATAGTAATCTAAGTAAAAACAATATAAAAGAAATAATCAATGAGCAAACTTCGCCGTCAGCAAGGCTCTAACACTAGTAGCAGTGTAGAACCTAAGAAATTATCGGATATGAAAGATAAAACGGGTAATTTATATGAATCCATAGCAGTAATGGCTAAAAGAGCCAATCAAATAAATATTGCAGTGAAAGAAGAGTTGCATAATAAGTTAGAGGAATTTGCTAGCCATACAGATAGCTTAGAAGAAATTCATGAAAACAAAGAGCAAATTGAAATTTCTCGTGCATATGAGCGTATGCCAAATGCTGCCTTGCTTGCAACAGCAGAGTTTTTAGAAGATAAAGTCTATTTCCGTAGGAATGATGAAGATCTTTTTAGTTAAGAAATTGTTTTTTCAATAATATTCTAATAATTTATTGATAATTTTAACGACGGCTTTGTCCGTCGTTTTTATTTATGCTAAAAAAAAAGAAAATATTACTAGCAGTAACAGGTAGTATAGCTGCTTATAAAACAGCTAGTTTAGTAAGATTGTTTGTACAAAATGGTGCAGAAGTAAAAGTTATAATGACAAAAGCTGCGCAAGATTTTTTGCCGGCCCTCACTTTAGCTACCTTATCTAAAAATAAAGTTCTTACAGACCTTTTTGAAGAAGATACTTGGGCAAACCATGTTATGTTAGGCAGATGGGCAGACTTGATGATAGTGGCTCCTGCTACCTGTAATACGATATCAAAAATGGCAAATGGAATTTGCGATAATTTATTGCTAGCTGTTTATTTGTCCGCCACATGTACAGTATGGATTGCTCCAGCAATGGACGAGGATATGTGGAATCATGCTGCTACAAAAATTAATCTTTTAAAATTACAGGAATATGGTAATCAAATTTTACCAGTAGATAATGGAGAGTTGGCTAGTGGTTTAACTGGCGAAGGTAGGATGGCTGAG
>JANMGS010000688.1:0-4369 GCA_031374745.1 Ferruginibacter sp.
ATCAGCCAGCGCATTGATATCTGTTGGTTCTTTTACACCACTGTTGCTGCGGCTGTGTTGCAGCATTCCCTTTACGATAGCATCGGCTCGTTTGCCGTGGTGGTTTATTTTTTCTTCGTTGGCCTTTATATCATTTGAAAGTTCAATCGCATCAACAATTTTTCCTGCTTTTAATTCCTGTTGCATTTCATCTATCAACTCTTTATTTACTTCCGAGAAGTTATTTACAAAATTCAACGGGTTCTGTATTTCATGGGCAATCCCTGCAGTGAGTTCGCCAAGGCTGGCCATCTTCTCCGATTGTATCAACTGACTTTGCGTTGATTTTAGATCTTCCAAGGAGTGCTTCAACTCACTGGTTCTTTCTTCTACTTTATGTTGCAGTTGTACTTTTTCCTGCCTCAATTTTCTTTCTCTCCAAAGACTGAAAATTCTTAATGCTACCAAAAACAGTAAAGCATACAATGTATAAGCCCACCATGTTTTCCACCATGGTGGAAGAATGGTAAAAGCATAGTCAAATGATTTACTCCATTCTCCGCTTTCACCAATAGCACATACTTGAAAAATAAATTTTCCATTGGACAGGTTGCGGTAATCTGCTATCGTTCTTGTCAAAGGAATGCTCCATTTTTCATCCAAACCTAGTAATCGGTAACTGTATTTTATTTTATTAGTAGTTGCTAAATCAATCGCAACGTATTGAAAGCTCAGGTGATTTTGACCAAATGGTATTCTTGGGTTAATGGGATAATTCTCAAAAGCTTGAACCCCATCAAATTTTATATTTTGAGCGGTGCTGTCTGCAGGATTGCGAAAATCAGGTACAGTTTCGTTAATGTACAATTGTCGCATACCAACGATTAAAGGTTGTTGAGAGACTTTGTTTAAATTTTTATCTAGTTTGTTGACACCTCCACCTAGTGTGGCGATCCATAGGTTTCCAGAATTATCCACAACCATATTACGTAGCTGATTGCTAGATAAACCGTCAGTTTTGGTGAAATTTTGAAATGTTTTTCCGTCGTATTTGCTTAATCCGCCATTTGTTCCTATCCAAAGAATACCTTGCTTGTCTTCATATACCGATAATACACTATTACTGGCTAAACCTTGGTCTGTGGTGAATTGCGTGAAGATTCCTGAATGACCCTTTTTTGATGCTTGATACCTAATAAGTCCACTGCCGTTTTGTGAGGTAAACCAAATGTCACCATTTTTATCTTCCAAAATTGTACTAGTGTTTCCAAGATCTCCTAGTCCTTCGGCTGCTGTAAAATGAATAAAACTGCCCGACTGTCCATCTGTGGAGGGTATGTATTTAGTAATGCCTAAACTATGCCTAAACCATAAGTTCCCTGATTTATCTTCTAGGATAGCATTTGTGGTGCTGGGAACATATCCTTCAGTTTCGGTATAATGAAAAAAAGTGCCCGATTTGCCGTCTGCATTGGGTTGATAACGAGTAAGTCCTCTGCTGCCTACGAACCATTTATCACCTCTGCGGTCTTCTAAGACCGACCATACACTATTGTTTACAAGCCCTTGGGCAGTAGTAAAACGGAGCAATGAGGCACCATCATATTTAATTACACCCTCTGACGAACCAAACCATAGATTGTTTGATTTGTCTTTATAAGAGCCAAAGTTAAGAGAAGGATTTAGAAAATAACTAAAGCTTTTCCCATCATACTTATTAATTCCTCTATTGGACCCAAACCACAAATTGCCTTTAGGGTCTTGTAAAGCACTCCAAGTAAAATTATCGGCTAGCCCTTTGTTTTTATTATATCGCAAAAAAGAATTGATAGGAATGCGGTTAATGCCACCACCATTTGTCCCCATCCACATACTGCCAGATTTATCATCTATAAAGGTAATATTGCTAACTGTGTTATAATAAAGTCCTTCGGATTCAGAGATATAAACAAATCTTTTTCCGTCGTAAATACTTACTCCACCAGCTCGGGTTCCGAACCAAATTTTACCTGACTTGTCTTCTACAATAGAAGAAATCGAATTATTGGCAAGAGCATTGGAAGAAAACAATTCAACTGGAAAATTTGTAAAGGTTTTGCCATCAAATTTACTGGCGCCATGATGGGTACCAAGCCATATTTCGCCTGCTTTGTTTTGCATAACAGATCTTACAGTGTCGTTCACTAAACCTTCCTTTTTTGTATAATGCGTAAAAGACTTGCCATCAAATTTATTTACACCACCCCCAAAAGTGGCAAACCATAAATCACCCGATTTGTCTTGGATTAAATCATAGACATTATTGTTGGATAGCCCTTCGTTGGTTGTGTAATTGTTGAAGGTCCCTTCTTTGCTATCCTCATTTGAGGGTTCAAATTCGCTCACTCCCTTAGGGGTAGCGAACCAGATGTTGCCGGACTTGTCTTCTATTATCTTACCTATACGGCCATCTACCAGCCCTTCGGCAGTAGTAAAATTCACAAAGGTCTTGCCATCAAACTTGCTCACACCTTTGTCGGTACCAAACCAGAGTTGCCCTTTCTTATCCTGCATAATGGAATAGACATTATTGCCTAAAAGGCCATTAAATTCTCTATACGTAACCAATGATCTACCATCGTATCGGCTAACCCCGTTATTTAGAAGTCCCATCCAAATATATCCTGTCTTATCTTGAAAGATAGAATTTATGAACTGGGATTGCAAACCTTGGTCTACACCTAAGAACTGTACATCATACAATACATCACTATTAAGACTAAATGGGAGCATAGGAGTAATTTTTGGAGAGATCCCCTTTGCAATTTTACCTTTGGCAAGGATGGGTTTACCGGACGGAATGCTATTGCCCAACGGATTTTTTAACACATAGCCTTGCGGGCTGTTTGTTGCATTGTATTTGAAGAGTTTGGTTTCATCCAAAGATATTTTTTCTAGGTTTTCCGGTACAGGATAACTATTATCGATCTGTTCAGTAGCACTTTTTATGAATGTTACTTTTTCCAATTTTGGTTTGGCAATACTGTCCGGGTTTATTCTTTTCCCAATAGCAGAAATAGGTATGCCTGTAATAATGGTTTTGCCACCCGTTGTAGTTAAAGGTTCTACTGGTAAACCTGTTAGCATATTCACTTTATACCCACCTTTAGGGTTGGCTTCCCAGCTTTTGGGTGGGGTAAAAGGTGATGGTGGCGTAGTGCCATCATCTTTAGGGGTGCTGGTGCAGGCTGCTAATAGGAGCAGGGGCAGTAAGGATTTTACAAATGATTTCATTTTAATTTTTTGTTTTGTTTTGATGGAGGTAAAAAATTTTTGCTGCTCACTACTTTTTCCCCTGTTTTAGTTTCTAATTCTTTTCTTGCATTACCTGCAACTGCTCCACCTTGTTTGGCTACTTTTTTATTTTCGATAAAGCCTTTTGGTTTTCTGGTTTTAACAATGGCTGTGGTGGAAGCTTCGCCAAGCATGGAAAAAATTAGTTCCAAATCCGTCATGTGGTCTCTAAGATTTTGATTTTTTAAGCCTTTTACTTTTTTGTGTTGCGATGGAACGATACCAAATGTTGCTTTTGAAATTTCGGCAGTAAGTATGGCATATTCTTTTTGAAGTTTTACATCATTGTTTTTCCATTCATCGGTAAGTTCTTCTCTAATAGCAATGCTCCGCATTCGTTTTTCGATCCAGTCATCAGGATAGCCTTTAAGTTTGTACAGTTCTCTTGTGCGTTGAGCAGCCAGTTCTGGATTTTCAATTTCTTCCAACCTGTCACTGCCCACTTGTGCCAGCCATAACTTAAATGGCTCTGCTTTGGGAGATGGAATGGATTGGATGATGCGGAGCAGGCCTTGTGTGTTTGCAGCCTGAACCTTTCGTTTCTTGCCATCTGCAGCTATCATTTCAACCAGGGGACAAATTGTCCCCCAGTTGGAATTTAATGCTGCGTCACGTTTTTTCATCTTCTTTATATAATCTTTTGCATCAACAGTGTCTGTAAGTACTTCAATAACATCTTGTACAGAGAAATACCATTTCTGTTCCTCTTCATTCCATACAGAACGGATTTGTTTGCTTTCAAATAATTTAATGTTACTCATATTATTAAATTGGTAATTGAATAATAAACTCACTGCCTTCTCCTTCATTCGTTTCCACTTTCAACTCTCCACCATGTGCCTTCACAATATCATAACTCAAACTCAATCCCAAGCCTGTTCCCTGCCCCGTTGGTTTGGTGGTGAAGAAAGGCTGAAATATTTTGTCGAGTATTTTTTGAGGAATACCGTTGCCGTTGTCTTTTACTGAGATGAAAACTTTGTTGTCTTCTTTCTTTGTGGTGATGAAAACATTTGGTTCATATTTGCTGTCCGGCTGAGCTTGTCGAAGCCTTTCA
>JANMGS010000722.1:0-1543 GCA_031374745.1 Ferruginibacter sp.
TTAGTCTATTTACATTTATTTGATAAGTTGCTGAATCTATGCAGCCAGAAGCAGCAGTGACCTTTACTTTGGCAATAAATACACCATACGTCGCATAAAAATGTGTAATCGTATCGCTGTTGGTACTTATAGAAGCTGTACCATCTCCAAAGGTATACAGGTAAGAAGCATTGGGCGCTGAAGAAGCGGTGGTAAATTTTACATTGCCTGGTTTACATAGATTATTTATATTGGCAGAAAGACTTACTGTTAAGGAAGGCGCAATAACAATTGTTTGAGTTGTTTCTACAGCTACATTTTGAAAAACCGCTACTAGTTTTACTGTATAACTTCCTGTTGTAAAAACAATGCTAGGTATGGCACTGTTGCTGGTTTGGCCATTGCCAAAGTACCAGGTAAATCCAATTGGGTTGCCAGTATATACGGGTGTAAAATTTATGGTTGCAGGGCTACAAAGCCCACCACCATTGGCATTAGTGTATGTAAAAGCAATGGTTTGACCTTCACTTTTTTGGTAAAATAACAATAAGCAAATTATTAATAAAAATTTGTACATATCTGTTTGTTAGTATAAGAACGAAATTCAGATAGTTTTGTATTTAATCAAATATATCAATTTGCTTATAATTAAATGAGCATTAAGGTGTGAACTGTATTATTTTAACCGTGAATCGACTTGTGCGTATTTAAAAATGTAGCATGGGTTGTCAATCTTAAATATTGATTTCACAATTAACTAGCATAAAGGTGAAAACCCTTTTTGCAAACTCCGAAAATTTTATTTGCAGCCATTGGTTTGATTATTTATGGGAGAATGCATACAATTACTAATTGAAAAGAACTCATTACATTCTCCAAAATAGTTTATTGATTTGCTCGTTTAACTCCGATACAATAAATTTGCTCAAATTTTATTAGATTAAAGTCTAAATACTAGATACTAATTACTCAATACTAAATACTCAACACCAATTATGCGTCAAATAGCGTTTAGAGAAGCCCTCAGAGAAGCCATGCAAGAAGAAATGAGAGCCGATGAAAGGGTTTATTTAATGGGAGAAGAAGTAGCGGAATACAATGGCGCATATAAAGTGAGCCAGGGAATGCTAGAGGAGTTTGGCGAAAAACGTATAATAGACACGCCTATTGCGGAGCTCGGATTTACAGCTATAGCAGTAGGCTCCGCCCAAAACGGATTGCGCCCTATTGTAGAATATATGACTTGGAACTTTGCTGTATTGGCACTCGATCAAATATTAAATACAGCCTCCAAAATGCTGGCCATGAGTGGCGGACAAGTAGGGTGCCCCATTGTATTTAGAGGAGCAAACGGAAGTGCTGGACAACTAGGTGCACAACACAGTACCGCATTTGAAAGCATGTACGCCAATATTCCCGGGTTAAAGGTGATTTCAGTGAGCAATCCTTATGATGCCAAGGGTTTATTAAAAGCAGCTATCAGGGACGACGATCCTGTAATGTTTATGGAAAGTGAAGTGATGTATGGCGATAAGGGCGAAGTTCCCGAAGAAGAATATGTGTT
>JANMGS010000733.1:0-7543 GCA_031374745.1 Ferruginibacter sp.
TGCTGTAATATTAGAGGGTATTCCCATTCAAATAAATGGCGCACTGCAAAATATTTCTATTGAGGCATTGTTGTTACCAGATACCATAGAACCACATTATTTGATATTGTTTCATGAAGATAAAACCAAGGCTAATAATGATATTAAAAAAAGCAAAAAACAAATAGATAAAAAAGACGATAGAGATAAACGCATAGAACAATTGGAAAAGGAACTTGCTCAAAGCAGGGAAGATATGCGAAGCATAACGGAAGACCAGGAAGCAGCAAATGAAGAATTGCAAAGCTCCAATGAAGAGCTCTTAAGCAGCAGCGAAGAACTGCAAAGTTTGAATGAAGAACTGGAAACCGGCAAAGAAGAGTTGCAAAGTACCAATGAAGAATTGACAATAATAAACCAAGAAATAATTAGCTTAAATGAGCAAGTAACTATAGCAAAGAATTATGCAGAAGCAATTATCTTAACCATACGTGAACCATTGTTGGTATTGGATAAATCATTGCGGGTAAAAACCGCTAATGAAGCATTTTATAAAACATTTAGGGTAAATGAATCAGAAACGGAGGGAAACTTAATTTACGATTTGGGGAACAAGCAATGGGATATACCTGCATTGCGCACCTTGCTCGAAAAAATACTTCCAGAAAAATTGCTGTTTAATAATTTTGAAGTAACCCAAACTTTTTCATTTATTGGGGAAAAAGTAATGTTACTTAATGCTAGAGAAGTAGTAAATAAAAATAGCTTAGAAAAATTGATATTGCTTTCTATTGAAGATATTACAGACCGAAAAAATGCACAAGAAATAGTAAATAAAAATTTGGCACATTTTAGGGAACTTTTGATGGAATTGCCTGCAGCAGTTTATTCATGTGATTTGGAAGGGCGTATTAATTTCCACAACAACGCTGCAGAAAAATTATGGGGTCGCAAACCAGTCATAGGAAAAGATCATTGGTACGACTTAAATAAATTGTTATATAAAGACGGCAGCAGCGTGCCAATTGATAAAGCTCCGTTAAGCCAGTTATTTAAAAATGGAGTAATAAATGCTGGCAATGAATTTATGGTTGAAAGGGAAAATGGTTTTCATTCATCAATACTGGTATATCCCCATTTAGAATACGATGCAGATGGAAAAGTAGTGGGTGCAATGAATATGCTATTTGATATTACAGAACAAGTTTTGGCCACTAAAAAAACAGAAGAAAGTGAAATAAGATTTAGATCTCTTGCAGATAATATACCCATGAATGTTTTTATTATTGAGCCAGATGAACACGCATCTGTAAGTTATTTTAATAAATATTGGTTGGATTATACTGGCCAAACATTTGATGAAGCATTGGGAAGGGCTTGGGAAGGTATTATACATCCAGATGATGTGCAAGCTATAATGGATATTTATATTCCTGCTCTCAAAAATAGGGAGGCATATGTATTTCCAGCAATTAGAATAAAAAGATTTGATGGCGTATACAGGTGGTTTAAAGTACAAGCAAGCCCCCGATTTTTATCTAATGGAACATTCATGGGATATATTGGTGTAAGCATGGATATTGAGGATCAAAAAAATCACTTGGAAACCTTGGCAAAAAGTGAGGCAAAGTTTAGAGAATTGGCGGATTTAATGCCAGAGAAAGTATCTAGTTCGGATATAAATGGAAACGTAATTTATTATAACAAAGGCTGGTTAGATTTTACGGGATTAAGCTTCGATGAATTAAAAAATGAAGGTTGGGCAAAAGCGATGGACCCGGCAGATGTAGAAGAACTTACTAGGAAATGGACACATTCTGTAACAACTGGTGAAGATTTTAAAATGGAATTTCGTTTATTAAACACTAAAGGCGAAAGTGTGTGGCACTACTGTCATTCGGTAGGCATAAAAGATGAGCATGGTAAAGTGCTAAACTGGGTAGGTATTACAACCAACATTCAAAAACAAAAAGAACAAAACAACGAATCACATAAAACTATTGAGAAAGGTGCAATTGACTTACAAAAAGCAAATAGAGAATTGGAAAAACAAGACCTAGAATTGTTTGAAATAAAAGAAAAATTATTAAATGAATATGCCCGGAGTTTAATAGAAGCTAGTAGAGATCCATTGTTTGCCATAAGCTTAGCAGGGATAATAACCGACTTAAATGAAGCCAGTGCAAAAATTACAGAAACTTCAAAAGAAACTTTAAAAGGAACAAATTTTATAGATTATTTTACCGAACCCAAAATAGCTTTTAAAGGATACAAAAAGGTTTTTGCTGATGGCTTTGTGGAAGACTATCCGCTTACCATAAAAGATGGAAAGGAAACCCCCGTGCTGTTTAATGGCTCTGTGTATAAAGATGAAAAGGGAAAAGTACTTGGGGCGGTTGTTGTAGCCAGGGTAATTACAGAACAAAAGCGTTTTGAAAAAGAATTAATGGAAGCCAGGATATTTGCAGAAATGGCAACTACATTGGCAGAAGATGCTAAAATGAAAGCGGAAATAGCTACTGAATCAGCAGAAAATGCCGTTAAATCGAAGCAACAGTTTTTATCGAACATGAGTCACGAAATACGTACACCAATGAATGCCATCATTGGATTTACAAAAGTGATATTAAAAACAGAATTATCGGCAAAGCAAAGAGAATATTTATCTGCTATAAAAATAAGTGGCGATGCATTGATTGTACTTATAAATGATATTTTAGATTTGGCAAAAGTAGATGCTGGCAAAATGACTTTCGAAAAAATTCCTTTTAAAATTTCGGCATCATTAACTGCCATGATGCACATATTTGAATCAAAAGCAAATGAAAAAAATATAGACCTTGTTTTAGATTACGACAAAAATATACCTGCAATTTTGGAGGGTGACCCTGTTCGTTTGCATCAAATCATATTGAATTTGATAAGCAATGCAATCAAGTTCACCAACACGGGTAAAATAACAGTAAAACTGCAATTAATATATCAGGATGAAAATACATCCGCCATCAAATTCTCCGTTATAGATACGGGAATAGGCATAGATGAGGATACAATTGATTCGATTTTTGAAAATTTTCACCAAGCTTCGAGCAATACTGCCAGATTGTATGGTGGTACTGGCTTAGGATTGGCCATTGTAAAACAATTGGTAGAAGCACAAGGCGGAAACATAGAAGTCGAGAGTATATTAGGGGAAGGGTCAACATTTAGTTTTACTTTAAATTTCAAAAATACGGCAACTACGATAGTACAAGAAGTTGAATTAATGGAGGAAGATAGTAGCGCAAGGGTAATAAATGTATTGGTGGTAGAAGATATTGCCCTAAACCAGTTATTGCTAAAAACCCTGCTAGATGATTTTGGATTTGATAGAGATATTGCTTCCAATGGTAAGGTGGCGATAGAAAAACTACAAAAAAAGTCGTACGATATCATTTTAATGGATTTGCAAATGCCAGAAATGAATGGATTTGAAGCTACAGCCTATATCAGAAATACACTTCATTCTAATATTCCAATTATAGCATTAACCGCAGACGTAACAACAATGGATGTAGACAAATGTAGGGCCATAGGCATGAATGATTATATACCCAAACCTGTAGATGAAAAAATATTATACTCAAAAATAATGGGGTTGGTAAAAAAGCAGGCGCACAATAAAGATTTAAAATCTAATATTAAAATTGCTGATATACCTAAAACGGGTACGCCAACACCAGCAAGTAAAGAAGCCGTAGACTTAAGTTATTTACAAAAACGGACAAAGTCGAACCCCGTACTAATGATGGAAATGATAGGCCTATACCTTGAGCAAACGCCTCCATTGATAGCCGCCATGAAACAGGGCTTACAGGATAAAGATTGGGAACTATTGTATGCATCTGTTCACAAAATGATACCATCATTTGCCATAATGGGAATGGATACTGCATATGAAAGCTTGGCAAAAAAAATACAGGATGATGCACGTTCAAATCAAAATATAGAAGAAATGCCAGCTAAGGTATTGCAATTGGAAAAAATCTGTAACCTAGCATGTAAAGAATTAGCAATAAAATATAAATTATTAAAAAAGACCACCCCATGATAAATGAAACAGAGAATATAAAAACAGCAGAAAATATTAAATTATTTTTGGTAGATGATGACGCCTTATTTTTAAAAAATTTAGAAATAGAATTTCTAGAACACGCAGATTTTACTATTCAAACTTTTGCTACTGGTGAACTGTGTATACAAAATCTTTCACATTATCCCGATGTAATCATTTTAGATTACCATTTAGATGGCATAGACAAAAACGCTATGAACGGCCTAGCTACATTAGATAAAATAAAAGCCATCAATCCAGATATTCCCGTAATAATGCTTTCCTCTCAAGATAAAATAGATGTAGCCATTGATTGTATGCACCATCGTGCGTTTGACTATGTAGTAAAAAGTGAAACAGCATTTATACGCCTGCAACAAATAATTACATCCATTTTTAAATATAAAAAAATGGAAAAAGAATTAAGCTGGTATATGGATAGAATGTAACACTATCACCTATGAATTGTGTAACATTATTCTTAATTGATATAACAAAATATGATTGTAAAAATGAAACTTTGAGGTATAAAAAACTCTGCATTAAATCATCAATAAAAGTATAAGTGTACGGTGTTGATGATATTGCAAGCCCACATGATAGCTACCCAACTTATAGAACCTTTACACATATTACTTGCAGAAGATGATATAGATGATTATTTCTTTTTCTCAAAAGCACTGAAAGAAATTGATATACACAAAAAAGTTACCAGGGTTTCGGATGGAGAAGAACTGATGAAATACCTTTTTGAGAACGTACAAAATTTGCCTCATGTGCTCTTCTTAGACTTGAGTATGCCCCGAAAAACTGGCATTGAGTGCTTGGCCGAAATAGAAACACATAAGGCCACAATAAATATTCCTGTAATAGTACTTACTACTTCATTTACGCAAAGCGAGCATGTAGAGCATAATCTTAAAGGGATTTTGCTAGATATGGGAGCAGAGAAATTTATACGAAAGTCGGGTGATTTTAATCAATATAAAGAGTCTATACATATTGAATTAATGAAAGTACATCAAAAGAGAATATCGCTTACCAATTAAATAAAAATTCATTCATTAGGTCATTCATCATTCAATCAAAGAATAAATAATGGAAAAAACAATCATAAAAATTTTATTGGCAGATGATGACGATGATGACTGCTACTTTTTTGAACAAGCCTTGAAAGCATTTCCCCTATCGGTGGAACTTACCGCCGTAAACAACGGTGAACAATTGATGGAAAGCCTTCACAATACCCTGACTGATCCGCCTCAAATCTTATTCCTCGATTTAAATATGCCCAGAAAAAATGGCTTTGAATGCTTGTTAGAAATTAAAACAAATAAACAATTAAGCAAGATTCCTGTTGTAATTTTTTCTACTTCATTTGAACAAGAAGTTGTAAATGCTTTGTACAATAATGGTGCATATTATTATATTAGGAAACCCGCAGAAATTAATTCATACAAAAGTATTATAAAGCATGCCATAACACTTATTACTACAACCAGTCCATCCGAAAAAAACAGTTTTACACAACCAGATAAAATGGATTTTATTCTAAATGTAGAAAATTTACTGCTTTCAGAAGGTACCAAAAATAAAAATATAAATTAAAGTAGTTAACCAACAATTATAAAACTCTAAATGCAAAAGACGGTAAAAGAGGAACAATCAGCAGAACTGTTTAATGCAAATTATGCCCGTAGTTTAATTGAAGCCAGTTTAGATCCTTTGGTTACCATTAGTGCAGAGGGCAAAATATTGGATGTAAACGAAGCTTCCATAAAAGTTACCGGTGTATCTAGAGAGAAATTAATAGGCACAGATTTTTCCAATTACTTTACAGAACCTACAAAAGCACAGGAAGGATACCGCCAAGTTTTCGAAAAAGGATTTGTGGCCGATTATCCGCTTACCATTAAACATCAAAACAATAGGCTTACAGATGTATTATACAATGCATCTGTATATAAAGACGATAAAGGCAATGTGCTGGGTGTATTTGCAGCTGCCAGGGATGTAACGGAGCAAAAGTGGGCAAAGGATTTACGCATTGCAAACAAGGAATTGGCTTTTCAAAATGAAGAAAAAGAAAAACGTGCACAGGAACTAAGTTTAGCCAACAATAAATTAGCTTTTGAAAATGAGGAGAAAGAAAAAAGGGCGGCGGAATTAAACATAGCCAATAAGGAACTTGCTTTTCAAAACGAAGAAAAAGAAAAGCGTGCTGAAGAGTTAAGCTTAGCGAATAAAAAACTAGCATTTGAAAATGCAGAGAAAGAAAAAAGAGCTGCGGAATTAATTATAGCAAATAAAGAATTGGCTTTTCAAAATGAGGAGAAAGAAAAAAGGGCCGCAGAACTAGCTGTAGCCAATAAGGAACTTGCTTTTCAAAACGATGAAAAAGAAAAACGAGCAGCAGAGCTGGTGGTTGCCAATAAAGAACTATTGGCATTTACGTACATATCTAGCCACGACCTGCAAGAGCCATTGCGAAAAATACAAACTTTTGTAACCATTATTTTAGAAAATGAAGCGGCTAATTTAACAGAAAATGGTAAATATAATTTTGAAAGAATGCAATTGGCAGCAGGAAGAATGCAACAGCTTATAGATGACCTATTGGCTTTTTCCAGAATAAACACAACAGAACTTGTTTTTGAAAACATTGCATTAAACAGCATTGTAGAAGAAGTAAAAAATGAATTAAAAGATACGATACATGAAAAAAAGGCAATTATTGAATACAATGAAATTGGATATGTAAATATCATAGCATTTCAGTTTAGGCAATTGCTGTATAATTTGATAAGCAATGCACTAAAGTTTTCATCGCCAGATAGAAATCCGCATATTATTATAAAAAATGAGATTGTGTTGGGAAGTAACACAAACCTAGAATCACTTTCTCCTCAAAAAAAATATGCACACATTAGTTTTAAGGATAACGGTATTGGTTTTGAGCCACGTTTTAATGAAAGGATTTTTGAAGTGTTTCAAAAACTACATGGAAAAGAAACATATGCTGGTACTGGCATTGGGCTGGCCATTGTAAAAAAAATTATAGAAAACCATGGTGGAAAAATTGTAGCAACGAGCGAGTTTAACAGAAGTGCTCAATTTGATATTTATATTCCTGCATAGTGTTGACTTTTAAATTTTGTTATTTGAAAGCATCAGAATTATACAATTTAATTGCCCAAATCTGTAATGAAGCTTGCATTATTGAATATAACTTTGGCTGCTGTTTCAAGTAAGCATAACCTGATTCTAAATACACAGTTATGAAAAAAATTTTGTTAATTGAAGACAACAGAAGTATTCTCGAAAATTTGGAAGAATTTCTAAGTCTA
Organism: Ferruginibacter sp.; assembly: GCA_031374745.1. Lineage (GTDB taxonomy): Bacteria > Bacteroidota > Bacteroidia > Chitinophagales > Chitinophagaceae > Ferruginibacter. The sequence goes on from JANMGS010000733.1 coordinate 7,420, forward strand.
GAAGGCTATGAAATACTGGTTTCAAACTGCGGAAAAGATGGTATAGCGCTTGCGAAAAATGAATATCCAGATTTAATTTTATGCGATGTTTTAATGTATGAAATGAATGGGCACGAAGTATTAT
>JANMGS010000751.1:0-6693 GCA_031374745.1 Ferruginibacter sp.
AAATTGTAAAAAATAGCCCCGGCTTGGGGTATGTTTTGGGCGATGAAGGAAGTGGAACACATTTAGGTAAAAAAGTATTGCAACATTACATGTACAACACCTTCGATGCAGAGTTAATGGATAAATTTAAAGCAAAATACATAGAAGATAACGCCGAAATATTAGACAATGTATATAAAAAGGAAATGGCAAACAGATATTTGGCAAGTTTTGTCCCATTTTTAATTGAAAACAGAGGCCATTACATGATTGAAAATATAATTGAAGACTGTATCAACGATTTTTTCTTTAATCATGTATATAAATACCGAGAAAGTTGGACAATGCCAATAAACTTTGTAGGAAGTGTTGCCTTTGGTTTTAAAGATGTACTTAAACAAATGTGCAACGATTTTGAACTTAAATTGGGTAAGGTCATAAAAAATCCAATGGAGGGATTAATAACATACCATAAGCGTAAAATTTAACAATTATATTTTGCCATTCATCAAAAAATATTGGCTACATATCTTTTTTTTTGTAAATTGTACTTCAATTATAAACTCAATAAAAACATAACGTATGAATGTAAAAATTTTACTTACAGCAAGTTTAGTGGCTTCTACTCTTCTAGCAAATGCACAAGATGCCAATAAAGGGTACGCCATTACAGGTGATGGAAACAAAGATTATATGTGGATGAACATTCGCCAAGTAGATTTGAGCAATGGACAGGTTACAAAAACAATCTTTGATCGTAACAAAACCAATTATACAATTACAGATGTAGAAGCTAAGAAAACGCTTAACCAAACTACTGTAAACGATGGCACACAGTATGCCGCCAACTTATATCCTACTTCTTCATTTGTTGCTGCCGCTTCTTATGATAGAAGAAACGAAAAATTATTTTTTATTCCAATGCGTATCGGACAATTGCGTTGGATGGATGCGAGTGTAAAAGGCGATGCTCCTACCTTCTACAGCATTTCTATACCTGGATACGTGCCTAGTTCTTATGCAGAAGAAGCCAATAATATTACTAGAATGGCTATAAATGCCGATGGAAATGGATACGCTGTTACCAATGACGGAAATCATTTGTATAAATTCTCTACTGGAAAAAAGCCTTCTATTGTAGACCTAGGTTCCCTCATAGATGCGGAAGAAAACAAAGGCTTATCTGTTCATAATAAATGCAGCAGCTGGGGTGGAGATATGATTGCAGATGCTTACGGCAAATTGTACATTATTTCTGCTACAAGAAATGTATTTGTTGTTGATGTAAATAGCCGTATTACTACATTTAAAGGAACGATTACTGGTTTGCCAGCAGGGTTTACTGCAAATGGTGCTGCTGTAGATGCAGATGGTAATGTTGTTCTTTCTAGCGCAACTGCTTTTGTAGGATACTATAAAATGAATATTACAGACTTGGCTGCTTCAAAAATAGAAGGCTCCGATGTTGTTTACAACGCATCTGACCTTGCAAGTGGCAATTTATTGTTCCAAAAAGAAGCAGACCAAGCAAGAAATGCTTCAATAGCTAATTTAACACCTATCAATAACAATGTAATTAGCGAAAGTACTGTTTTCCCTAATCCGATAATGGGAAGTAATTTTAATATTATGTTGGCAGGAAAGCTGCAAGGAACCTACACTGTTATCATTACCGATCTAGCTGGTAGGGCATTGCAATCTACTCGTTTTGGCTTAACAAAAGGCCAACAAACGCAGCAAGTAAATCTTTTAAATCGTCCGTCTAAAGGTACCTACCTTGTAAAAGTAATGGATGAAAAAGGTGCTGAAGTATTAACAGATAAATTGATGGTTTTATAAAAAAATTACCGGTTATAAGTACAAGGCTGCTCTTTTGAGCAGCCTTTTTATTTAATCCCTTTTTTATTACGTTATAGGGATTACAATTTAAAGTAGCATCTGCAATAAATTATTTGCATCATTTTTAGCCTTTGTTTGTGCTAGGGTTACCAAACTTGACAATTATTTTGCATTACAAATTCTCATTCTAAAAGTGGCATGCCTTGCCAAAGCAATATTATTGTAAGATATTTGCGTAATTATTATAAAGAATTTTATGCAGGATATTGAACCTTATTACAATTGGCGTCATGTATACGCAGCAGAAGAAGACCCTACATCGCCCTTTTATAAAAGAATTTACAGCGAATTTGAATTTATAAATACGGTATACAATTATTATATTCATCCTCAATGGGACGAATTTGGTTCCAGAACACTTTATACGAAAATATTATTTGTGGACTATGAACAACATTATGCAATCATAGAATTGCTTGGAGAATGGAACGATGCCATAGAAAACGATATCATGAGCTTGCGTAGAAATGTAACAGATAAAATGTACAAAGCGGGCATTTATAAATTTATTATTATAGCAGAAAATGTATTAAATTTTCATAGCAGCGATGATAGTTATTACGAAGAGTGGCAAGAGCAAATAGAAGAGGAGCGTGGATGGATTACTGTCTTAAATATGCCTGATCAGAGTAAATATGATTTTAAAAAAGCCAGAATTACCCATTATGTCGAACTCATAGACTTGCCACAGTGGAGAACATTAAAGCCAGAATTGATTTTTTCATTATTGGATGAAGAAATGGGTAAAAGATTGGGTAACTAAAATACAAGCTATATCTCCTTTGCTTCTATTCCTACTTTTGCGTACTCATACCGTACGAAAGGTTTGCAGGTACAGTAACTATCTATGCCTAAAGAAGCCATGCTACCTGCTTTATCAATAGCAACAAAACCGTCTGGTTCTATTATTGCTGCAGGCAAATAAACATCTTTTATAGAGCCTATAACTAAAAAAGTATTGTTGTATTTTATTGGTACAATTTCTACCAATTCTAATGCATACTGAATATTACTTTCGGCTACAAAAGGAGCAATGCAGCCATTTTTAAAAACCGCCGTTAAATTTGTTTCTTCAAACTCATTTTGTGAAGAAAGATATTTTGCGCTGGTTTGATGGGCTTGTTTTACAAAGTTTTGTTGAATGTGATTGATGGTATATTGGCCAGTAGCTTTTATGTTCGTAATGGTATGCGGTGCAGCTTCAATGGGTCTATTGATGAAACCTATTAAAGCTGGGTCTGCACCAAGATGTACGATATTGCTAAAGATGGCTAGGTTTGGATGCCCTGCTTCATTGCAAGTGCCTATTAAACTTACAGATTTAAAACCTGATAGAGAATTAATAAAATTGCCACGGTAAAATCGTTCCCAAGATTGAATATCGGTTAATGAGTAATGTTGCATTTACTTAAGCGTTTTTATTGCAAAGTTGTGCAATTAAAGTTGCTTGCCAAAGTTTTAAAATAAATTATGGGTTTTAGTTTTAATGGGGTCTTTGCAAATTCTTAATACTTTTTAAAACAGCATCTAATCTTGTCAAGTTGTCAAGATATGGTATATTTGATAAAATTATTTGTTATGAAAACAATGACAGTAGGGGATTTGAAAACAAATTTTTCTGCCGCATTAAAGGAGGTGGAAGCAGGAGAGAAAATAGCCATAACTTTTGGAAGAAAAAAAGAAGTGAAAGCAATGTTAGTGCCGAGTGTAGAGAAAAAAGGCAAACGAGTATTGGGGATTTTGGAAGGCATAGCCTCAGCTAAATTTATAGGTGGGCATAATACTACCGAAAAAGAATTTTACGGGACTACGGCGAAAAAATTTTTCGGATTATGAAATATTTAATAGACACCCATTTTATTATTTGGGCTCTCATTGATACTCAAAAATTAAGCAATAAGGTTAAAAGTATTTTACAAGATTCATCAAATATAATTTATGTAAGTGCAGTATCTTTATGGGAAATCTGCATAAAATATTCGTCGGGTAATCTTGTATTAAATAATTTAAACCCAGAAGATGCTATCTTTTACATCGACAAAATGGGTTTTAAACTTATAGATTTAGGAATAAAGGAAGCCGCAACATTCCATAATCTTAAAAGTATTCACCACAAAGAGCCTTTTGATAGAATGTTAATATGGCAAGCAATAAAAAACGATTTTACATTTATTTCAGACGATAAAAATGTAAAAAAATATGTTTCTGAAGGATTAAAAGTAATTTCATAATTACAAATAAATTCCAAAATTGCCTTTTCATATCGTATTTTTGTACCAAATTTTCTCAATAATATTTGCTTTATGACTTGGAAACTTTTTTTCACATCCTCTATTGGTAAGAAATTTATGATGGGGGCTACTGGTTTGTTTCTTATCAGTTTTCTTATAATACATGCCGGTATCAACGCCATGATATTTTTTAATGATGGCGGGGAAACCTTTAACCATTGGGGTCACTTTATGGGTAGTAATTTAATTGTGCGTACCATGGAAATTGGCTTAATGGCATTCTTGTTGTTACACATTGTGCAAGGTCTTACACTTTGGGCACAAAACAGAAAAGCCCGTCCTGTAAAATATGCCGTAGTAAAGGGCGATGGCAAAAGCAAATGGTACAGCAAGAGTATGGGGCTTTTGGGTACATTGATTTTGATATTCCTAATACTGCATTTTTATCATTTTTGGATACCTTCTCGTTTTGGTGGTATGGCAAATATTAAACCCCTCGCAGAAGCTACCCTTGGGCTAGAGTACAATAACCAACCTGTGCATAATTTATATGCCGAAATGATTACCGTTTTTTCTGGAAACTTACTGGTGGTTATTTTTTATGTGTTGGGTTGCATTTCTCTTTGTTGGCATTTATTGCATGGTTTTCAAAGTGCATTTCAAACTTTTGGGGTAAATCATAAAAGATATACACCTATTATTAAATCCATAGGAGTTGTTTATTCAGTAGGTATATCGTTGTTGTTTGCTAGTATGCCGGTGGCTATGTATTTGGGTTGGGTAGCCCCCTAAATCTTCACCGATTGTCGGAGGACTTTTGAACGCTGAAATTGAATGAGGTTCTTTATTTGATTATTGAACATTGAAAATTGATTATTGAACATTGAACATTGAAAATTGATTATTGAACATTTTACTCTACATAAAGAAAATAATCAATGTTCAACACACAATGCTCAATGTTAAAGTATACACCCTCGTTGTAAACGGAGTTATTATACGCTTCGATAAAAGATGAGTGATGGCTTGCAGATGAAGGGAGTGACCCCTACACAAGCATAGGTACAAGCTACAACGATAATAACCATAGCTGTTGTTCTTGCTCGGACAATCCCAAAGCGATTGTTCGTAACAAAAAATAAAAGGTTGAATAAAAAATAGATTTTAAAATGTAACGAACCAAGCTCCTCTCCGATGGAGAGGCGGGGGTAAGGTAAAAAAACGTTTATGAATTCAAAGATTCCACAAGGAGAAATGGACAAAAAATGGGAAGATTACAAAGGCCATGTAAAGCTTGTAAACCCATCCAACAAAAGAAAACTAGAAGTAATTGTTGTAGGTACTGGCCTTGCTGGTGCCTCAGCTGCTGCCTCACTGGGAGAGCTAGGTTATAAGGTAAAAGCATTTTGTTTTCAAGATAGTGCTAGGCGTGCGCACAGTATAGCCGCACAAGGGGGAATAAATGCAGCAAAGAATTACCAGAACGATGGTGATTCTGTTTTTCGTTTATTTTATGATACAGTAAAAGGAGGGGATTACCGTGCTCGTGAAGCCAATGTGCATCGTTTAGCGGAAGTAAGCACGGCCATTATAGATCAATGTGTAGCACAAGGTGTACCTTTTGCAAGAGAATATGGCGGCTTGTTAAGTAACCGTTCTTTTGGCGGTACACAAGTACAGCGTACTTTTTATGCTGCTGGACAAACCGGGCAACAATTGTTGTTAGGAGCATATAGTGCCATAGAAAGACAAGTAGCTTTGGGTAATGTGACGATATATCGTAGGCACGAAATGCAAGATGTAGTTTTGATAGATGGTGTAGCAAAAGGTATTATTGCTCGTAATCTGATTACAGGAGAATTGGAAAGACATGGTGCACATGCAGTGCTTTTGTGTACTGGTGGATATGGTAATGTGTTTTATTTGAGCACCAATGCCATGGGTAGCAATGTAACGGCAGCTTGGAAAGCACACAAAAAAGGTGCATTCTTTGGAAATCCTTGCTTCACGCAAATACACCCTACCTGTATTCCGGTAAGTGGAGATCACCAGAGTAAGCTTACTTTAATGAGTGAGAGCTTAAGAAACGATGGAAGAATTTGGGTTCCTTTAAAGCAAAACGATACACGCAAAGGTTCCGATATTCCAGAAAATGAAAGAGATTATTATTTAGAAAGAAGATATCCTGCTTTTGGAAATTTAGTACCAAGAGATGTAGCCAGTCGTGCAGCAAAAGAGCGTTGCGATGCAGGCTATGGTGTAGGAACAACAAAAATGGCTGTATTTCTAGATTTTGCAGATGCAATAAAAAGATACGGGAAAATAGAAGCTGGTAAAAAAGGTATTACCGATATGCCCGAAGCAGAAATAATTGCCATTGGAAAATCGGTTGTGGCAGAGAAATATGGTAATCTTTTTGATATGTATGCAAAGATTACAGGCGAAGAACCATACTCTATGCCAATGCGCATTTACCCTGCTGTTCATTATACAATGGGGGGGCTATGGGTAGATTATGAATTGCAAACGACCATAAAAGGCTTGTACGCATTGGGCGAAGCAAACTTTAGCGATCATGGTGCAA
>JANMGS010000752.1:0-4546 GCA_031374745.1 Ferruginibacter sp.
TCTATCAATAAAATTTTCATTTGTTAGCTTTTAGTTGCTTCTTTATAAAGCAAGGGTAAGTGAATTTTTACAATTACGCCACCACTTTCAGTATTATCAATCCTAAAGCCTGCTTTGGTTTTTAGTTTTATGTTTAACAAATATATCCTGTCTTTAATTATCTGACTTGCTCGGCTGATGTGTTCATTATTGTCTTTGGCTATTGTACTTAATCCTTTTCCATTATCTATTATTAGTATCAGCAGTTCTTTATTTTCCGACGTAAATTTTATCGTTACATCTCCAGGATAATCCACTCCAGCAAAACCATGCTCAATACTATTTTCTACAAAGGGTTGTATAATCATAGCTGGTATTTGCAATTCATCTATATCTAAGTTTTTATCGGCACTTACTTGGTAGGTAAAGGCATGAGGAAAACGAATTTTTTGCACTTCCAAATATTCATTTAAAAACTCTATTTCCTGCTCTATGGTTACATATTCTTTATAGGTACTTTCTAATGTTTCTCTCATTATATTACTAAACTTAGATAAGTTGCTTGCCATTGCCTGCCCATCATTATCTGACAAGGCAAATTTTTGCAATGTCGTTAAGGCATTAAAAAAGAAATGAGGATTCATTCTGGCTCTGTTCAATCTTTGTTCGGTTTCTAAAATATTTTTTTTGTGTTTCAATTGTTGCTGGCGTAAAAAAAATCCAATAGCTGCTGCTGCAAGCAACCCAGCAATTGCAAGAAAACGATACAATTGTTTTTTCTTGTCAAGGTCTTTGATGGTGTTTTCGTTTTTTGCCTGATTGTATTTTTTTTCTAATTCTGCAACAGCTTTTGTTTTATCTACATTACTTATGGAGTCTTTAATAGCTCTATCAAGGTCGTAATATTCCAATGCTTTTTTATAATCTCCTTTGGCTTGGGCTATTTTTGCAATAAGATTATAACATACCGCAATATCGGTTGCATGAGCCGTTTTTTGTACAAAAAAAAGTGCAGAATCTGCATACAGATTTGCATCATTATAATTTTTTAATTCCAAATATAAACTGGCTTTATTTGCATGGTATTCATATAAATCAATCGAATCGGTTTTATCTATAAAAAGATAACCACTATCTAAATAAGCCATGGCCTTCTTCCAATTTTTGCTTTCCTCTGCAGTACCAGAGAGGTTAAAATAGCTTCTAGAAAATTCAACAGTATCTTTTAGCTTTTTTGATATTGCAAGATGTTGCAAATTATACTTCAACGATTTTTCAATACTCGACTTTGTGTTTGTGTTTAGGTAATGGCTCATATAACGAAGGGATAAAAAGTAGAGTATTTTCTGCTTTTCTTTATCTTTCTTAATGCTTGGCAATAGTTCCGCAGCTTTGTCAGCAAAACTAAGCCCCTTCTCATATTGGTTGGTTCTATAAAAAGTAATAGCAATCATGGTATTTGCCATTGCTTGCTGGTAGGAGTTTTTTTCTAGCTCGGCACTGTGCAAAAATTTCAACGCAAACTCTTGTGCATTGGGATAATCGGATTTGCTCCAATATACCTGAAACAGTTGCTTATAGTTATTCATTAAAACCCCATCACCACAGCCTGTCTTTTTGTATAACTCTTGGGCTTTTTTTAAATAAATTTCCGATGAGTCTAAATTTTCTATATTCAACATAGATATCTCCCCACTTAGTTCTGCTGCCTTAGCTTGGCATATTTTACTTTTCTCTTTTATTACCTGATTATAAATCTCTACTTTAGATTTTCCAGCTTCTGCTAAATCGTCATATACTTTACATTTGCAATCGCTTTGTGCATTTACAGTATTGGTAATGAATAAAAGGGCTATAAAAATGGCTTTTACAAATAAGGCTTTCATTATCATAAATGTTTAAAAAAAATTATACACTAATTAAAGCTGGCACACTACCGCCTTCCATCATACTTAGGCTACAATTAGCACAATGCAATGCCTGTAAGATAAGAAAAGCATCACATTCTTTTTCAAAATCTTCATTCAACTGTAAATTGAAGTCATGCGATTCTTTTTTCCAATTTACTGTTGGTACTAAGGTCAGCAAATCATCTCCATCTGCATTAAATAAAGAGAACCTCATCTTCCAATTTTCCGATTTTTTAAACGTATATTTTTTTCGTTTATAAAATTTTCTTATTGACATAGTACTTCTAGCTTCAACTTTAATATTGGTCATTATTTTTTCCGTTGATCCAATATTAAAAATTGTAACCCATACACCCGTAGCTATTAGCTGTATAGTAAACTTATCTGTTAATAATATGAGCCCTTCGCTAAAGTCACCGTTTTGGTATTCAATGCTTCCTATTACATTTTGTTCTGTATTTACTAACTCAAATCTTTTTTTATTAACTGTATTAATAGTCATTGTGTAATAGGCTAAATGTTTTGCTAAGCTAATTCACTAGCTTTTTAGTTACTGCCTCATTTGCCTACCGATGCATTTTATTACATAAATGAACAGGCTGAATTTATAAGTGATTGAATTAATCAAATTTTCAACATTCACATTTGTAAAACAACTGTTATCATTTGTCAAATGAGGAATTAATTAAATCGAAGACTAAATATTTTTGACCTGTCTAATAAAAATATTATCATGAAATCAGTAGTCTTTGTATTAATTAGTTTCATTTTTTGTGCTAAAGCAGTAGCTCAGCCAGATGCGAATTATACTGGCCCTGGAAAAGTATATGTAAAATCATTTTGGAGTCAAGCAGAACTATTAAAAAATGGAAAAGGAAGTGCTTCAACCATTGGAAATATGAAAAGAGCGCTTGATAATGCAAAAGAAAAAGATCCGGCATTAAACGCTGGTTCTATGGAAACAGAGCTAAAAAAATGGCAAACTGAAATAGATAAAACACTCGATGCCAAAAAATTGCCTGAACAAAAAGCCGCTGACGCTAAGAGCGGTGATTATACTGGCGTAGCAAAAAACCAAGTAAAGTATTTTTGGGACCGTGCACTCCAACCTGCCGATAAATTGAGCGAAGGCGAGTTGAACGGAAATATTCGAGACATGGAATATGTTTTAAAAGCTACCAAAGAAAAAGACCCTACCTATAACGCTTCGGAAATGGAGCGTGCGTTAAAAAAAATAAAAGATGATTTAAAAGAAAAAAAATTAGCTGAAGTAAGAGGTACAAGTGGAGACAAAAGAAAAGTGCTGCAACAAGATGTAACTGTAAGTAACGACCCAGTTAAGCTGATGGAAAAATTATTTATAGAAACAAATATTAGCGTTGGTTCTACTAGTGATTTACCAAAAGCGCCAGCAAAAATTGCAGCCTATAAAGCAAAACTAGAAAAACTTTTATCCCTAGATTATACAGATGCGTTGATAAAAACCGGCAGGAATGCAAAGGGGAATATTAGTGGATTTAAAAATAGCACAGAAAGGGAAATGGATAAAATTGAGGGCACTTTAATAGATGCTAGGGACAAATCAAATATGGAATACAGGTATTATACAATCCAATTTCACCAAGCATTTTGGGAGGCTGCGCAAAAAGTATTTCCCGAAGAAACTTCGTATGCAGATATGTACAAAAAAACAACTTCGGCATTAACTGGTATGGGTAGCCTAGATCAGTTATATGCAAAAGCAGCAGCAAACCAGATCGAACATATTAAAAATACAAAGCTTCCTACGTCAGCAGTGAGAGATGCAAATCTAGAAAAAGTATTAACCAATGGGTTTAATAAATTATATGGAACAGCCCACAATGTAAGCGCATTAAAAGCGGTACTTACACGAAATGGTTGGACTACACTTCGTAATTCGCTTACCGGAATCGTTGTAGGTAGGGAACGAAGTGCAAAATTGGCTTATAAAGGAAGTGATAGTAAGTGTTATCTATTGCCAGATTATGTTTTTATAAGAGAGGATTATGTTGGCGGCTCATTTATAAACACTGTTGCAATTTTTAATGGCCTGGATGGGGAAGAGATGCTTTGCGACAATGTAAAATAAATCTCAATCCTATAAAAATAAAGTATGAAAAAATTAACCTTGAAAAATTATGTTTGACTGAACATTAATGACATTTAAAATAATCAAAAGGCTCTTTACAATCGTTGCATTGATACAAAGCTTTGCAAGCAGTAGAACCAAATTGGCTTAGCAATTTTGTATTAGCCGATTTGCATTGTGGGCATTCGGGCAAATCTTCCGATAGATCTTTTGAATACTTTGGCGGTGCTATTCCATAAGCTTTTAATTTTTCTTTGCCAGCTTCGGTCATCCAATCGGTTGTCCATACGGGTGTAAGTACAGAAGTGATTTTTATCTTTTTATAGCCGTTTTCAAGCAACTTAAATCTAATATCCATACTTATTGCATCCATGGCAGGGCAGCCGCTGTAAGTTGGCGTGATGATGATTTCTATTTCATCATTATTAATTTTTACATCCCTTACAATTCCTAAATCTAAAATAGAAAGAACAGGAATTTCGGGGTCGCAAACCTCTTCCAATATTATCCATATTTTTTTATTGGTATCCTGCATAAATGTAAGTTA